>CAZXIF010000086.1:0-8452 GCA_964640395.1 uncultured Gammaproteobacteria bacterium
GAGACTCCGACTGATTTCTTCCCGCTCCACCATCGTTAATCGTGTATATTTTTTCATAGACATCTAACCTACCACCACTGGCGCTGCGCGCCAAGGGTGTTGCGTTAGAAGGTTGATTCCAGCTACGAAGCTGTTGCGTACTGATGCCATGATTGTGGCCGACAAGATTAGGCAAATTCATCAAAATTAAGTGTTAATGAAGTAAATTTTGATAGGGATAATTTGTGCGAGTAAAAGTCCGAGCTTGAACGAAAGTATTGATGCTGCTACGCATGCGGTCTATAGCGGGGACCAGATCAATGGTCTTGAACGATGGTACTGCAGCGCCGACGGTATTCTTATTGGTGAAGAAAAGATTGATGAATTGCGGACGTTGGTTGAACAGCTGGCCATTGGTATTTATACCAGCGCCAAGCAGCTTGGTTTTGAAGCGAGGAAAGAATTGTATTGGCGTCAGAAGGCGTGGGGTTATAAAGATTTGTTTGTCTGTTTGAGCATGGATTGGGAGCCGCCTCGTGAAGCAGCACTACAAGCTCGTGGGCAAGCAGTGTTTGGCGGCTGGAAGTATCCGACAGGGAGGAAAGTATTCGCCTCGTTTTTACGAGATGTTTTTGATCCGCGGCAAGAGATTTCGGGAAAATGGATTGGGTAGGAAGGACCATTGACAACTGTTTATTATTTTTGTTATACTTTAGTCATACTTTTGTTTAACAATATTACAGCTATGGACATAGGGACTATCGGTATTAAGGAGCTCCATAAAAAATTGAACCAAGTGGCCAAGGCCGCCAAACAGGGTCAATCTTTTATTGTATTTAAACATTTGAAGCCCCTGTTTCGGATTGAGCCGATACACGCGCCGCAGGCAGCTCATCGCTATACTCGTCATGATTTGGCTCGATTACAGTTTAAGAATTCCAACAAGCATTTAAGCAAGGGGGTTGATAGCATGGTGTATGGCTTATGATAATTCTCGACTCCAACGTCTGGATAGGATTTCTTTCGGTCAATGATAGTAATCATGAACAGGCTGTCAGGGTGTGGTCGGGGCTCGTTTGGCCAATTCTCCTGCCTGAATATGTGTTGCTGGAGGTAGCAACGGTATTGTCGTTACGCGTGGATAAAAAAACCGCGGACGCTTGGTTGGCTTACGTTTTTGATAATAAAGATGTGGAACTGCTACCATCGAATGGCGAATTTTTATTGGAAGTAGCCGCCTGGTATCTGCGGAAGCCTCACCGGGGACTATCATTTGTTGATGTGGCCTTGTTGTATCTGGGCAAACACCATACGGTGATAACCTTTGACGCACAGCTGCGTAAGGCTTTGGAAAATTAGACTGGCTTTTATAGAAAGAAGTTATCCACTGTTTGTACAGCGGAATTTTTTTTGCTACCTTGTCATTAGGCTGTGCTGATTTATTAAGCGGTTAGTGAACTTTGTTATGAGGAGGGAAAAAATCTTACTGTTAGCATTGATGATGGCTGGCAGTTTTTTTATGGCTAGTTTTGTTTATTCGGCGAACACGGATATCATAATCAATGAGATCGGCGCGTACCCGACGAGCACGCATGAGTGGGTAGAATTGTGGAATAAGGGAAACGAGCCGGTTGATTTGGATAATTGGGTTTTTTGGGAAAATAATACCAATCATCGTTTGAGTGTGACTGGCACAAGCGACAGTATCGTGGCAGCGGGGGAGTACGCGGTCATAGCGCAGAAGGGCGACCAGTTTCGCAAGGATTATCCGAATTTTATTGGCTCAATTTTTGATTCAACTTGGACGAGCCTGAGCGAAAGTGGTGAGGAGATAGGACTGAAAGATGGAAATGGAAATTTTATCGAGCAGTTTACGTATTTACCAACGACGAATTTTTCTTTGGAGCGGAAGAATCCAGGCTTGGCAGATTATACGGCGACGAATTGGCAGGAGCATATGAGCGGTCATACGCTTGGCGCAGTGAATAGTAATGTGACCGGCGTCGGAGCCGGAAATGGTAGTGGGACGGGCGAGACAGCGGTGACTAGCTCGACAACGGGGGATGGTTCGGCGGCAGCGAATAGCGCGGTGAATACGGCTCTGTGGGCAGGACTCAGGCTCAATGAAATTATGATTGATCCGGAGAGTGGCGCGGAATGGGTGGAAATTTTTAATCCGGGGGCGAGTAGTGTGGATTTGTCTGGTGGCACGCTGTGTGATTCGCGGACGGCCACGGATTGTGTGATTGCCAGTCCGACGAGCACGATTGGGGCCGGGGGTTGGCTGGTAATTTATTTATCAAGCGCGCGGTTGAACAATAATGGCGACGCGGTGATCCTCAAAAATCCGAGTGGCGCGGTGGCGGATAGGGTGGTGTATGGCAGTGGCGGCGTGGGACTGCCCAAAGAAGGGCAAACCTTGGCGCGGCGGGTGGATGGGCAGAAATCTGGTAACGACAGCCGGGATTGGGCAGTGACGACGGTGGCAACGCCGGGGGCGGCCAATAGTATTGTAGCGCCGGTAGTGGCGACTGAATCCTCGGCTCAGGCGAGTGGAGGTGGAGGTTCGTCCAGTGGGAGCAGTGTCAGCAAGTCGGTGAAAGTGCCGGTCAGCACCTCGACGCTAGCGGTAGTTGGCGGGTCACCCGTTGTTTTTAATGAAGTTTTTCCTAATCCCGGGGGAGCGGACGCGGCGGGGGAATTTGTAGAGATGAAGAATATTTCCGCTACGGCTACGGTATCGTTGGTGGGTTGGCGCATTGAAACTACTGGTGGGCAGCGGTTTGTGGTGGCTTCGACAACGCTCGGCCCCGGAGCGATCGCGGTGTGGTATCGGGCAGTAAGCGGGCTAGTTTTAAAAAATAGTACGGAGACATTAACGCTTTTTAATGAGCGGGGTGTAGCGGTGGATCGATTGTTGTATGAGATCGCTCCCGAAGGGCAGAGTTACAATCGTAAATCGGTAGGCGGGTGGGGATGGAGCCGGTCGCCAACACCCGGACAAGAAAATAAAATTGTGATGCCGGATTCGGTGAAAATAATTTGGCAAATTAGCGCGCCAAAAAGTGGGTTAGCCGGGCGGGAGCTGAATTTTGACGCGACCGGCTCGACTGATCCGCGCGGAGGAGCTTGGTTATTTAGTTGGAATTTTGGTGATGGCACATTGATAGATGGCGGGCGAGTGAGCCAGGTGTTTGCTCGGGAGGGAAACTATACGATAACGGTGTCGGCCACGAGTACGGCGGGCACGGTCGGACAGCGGTTGGTGTTGGTACGGATCGGGTCGCGGATTATGACCCAAGCGAACCAGGTGGTGATCAGTGAAGCCTTTCCGAATCCACTGGGCGCTGATACGATGGAGTTTGTTGAAATTTTTAATGGGAGTGTGACGTCGACCCAGATTGGTGGGTGGAGTTTGGTTAGTGGCGATAAAAAATTTGTGATACCGGAAAATACCACTATAAATTCGGGCGGGTTTTTGGTGTTTAAGCGATTGGTGACTGGCATTGCTTTGAACAATCGTGGGGGTGCGTTGGAGTTGCATGATGCCAATGACGACTTGATCGACGAAGTGACCTATGCCGCCAGCAAGGAAGGCAAAAGTTATACACTCGGTCCGGAAGAGGAGTGGCGGTGGGTGACGCCAACGCCAGGAGCGAGCTGGTCGGCGGAGGATTGGGAAGCGGCGGACAAAGGGGTCAAGACTGCGGAGGTCAAGTTGGTGACGGCGCCGAACAAACAGAAAAAAACAGTAGTGAAAAAGACGGTCAGTAAAAACTCGGGAACGATACAGACAATAGTTGGTATTGTCAGCGCATTGCCGGGGACGCTCGGGAGTCAATACTTTTATCTAACGAGCGCGGATGGCGGGGTACAGGTATTTCAAAGTAAAAAAGATTGGCCGTCGTTGCAGATTGGTGATGAGGTGGCGGCGCGTGGACGGTTGCATGCGGTGCGTGGGGTGAGCCGGCTAACCGTAGCCGCGGCGAGCGATATTGATATTTTGGATAGTGAAAAAGCGTTAGTGCCCGAGAGGTTGGCGAGTGGGGACGCCGTGAATTGGCCAAGCGGGAGCTTGGTCGAGGTGCAGGGTGAGATTACAGAGTTGAAGAGTAGTTATGGTTATATTGATGATGGCGCGGGAGATGTGCTGGTATATTTTAAATCTGGAGCCAAGATCAATAGCAAACAATTCAAGTTGGGGCAAAGGGTGCGGGTGGTAGGTATTTTGGAGCGCACGACCAAGGGGGCGCGGGTTTTGCCGCGGTCGTTGGGAGATATCGAGGTGATGGTGAGTAGTAGCGAAAGTGTAGTTAGCCAAGGGTCGGCTACAAGTATGCCAGCGACTGAAAAGTATCTGACCGCCACGGCGGGCGGGGTGACTACCTTGCTGCTCGGTTTTTTGGCCAGGGCGCGCGGGGCGTTGCTGGTGGGAGGGGTTAAAAAGGTAGTGAAAGTGGCGGTGGCAGTTTTTAAACGGAATCAGGGGTAATAACTTGATTATTGGCTTGATCCATGTTATTTTAGGCCTACAAAAATGGAGAGGTGGCGCACAGCACACACCCAATCTAATTGTATATGGAGAGGTGGCCGAGTGGTTTAAGGCAACAGTCTTGAAAACTGTCGTACTCAAAAGGTACCGTGAGTTCGAATCTCACCCTCTCCGCATTGCTGGACTCTGCGCGAACGCAGCGTCCGTTTTCTTGTCAGCCAAGGGATTTCCCGGAGGTTCTAACCGCGCCTGGATGCGCTGAGCTTCGTGAACCACGGTTTGCATGGGCAGCAGCGTTTTTTTTGCGAACGATGCGAGGAGCATGAGGCAAGATATCGCTCTATCGATCTCTTGTCGTCATTGACATATAGTGGTGTAGTAATATAATAATAAATGAGATTATTAATTGTTTAGCTACATTAATATCTTATCATCACTAGTGTCCCGTTAATAATCCCATAACTGAGCCTGTTTCCAGCCATCGCTCTCCGGTATTTGTATCGGCGCCTCTAAAATGAGCTTACCTATGGGATTTTTATCAAAAGGGGACATACTCAGAATCTGTAGAATTTCGTACATATTTCGATTGATCTGCAATTTCTTTTTAATGATGGCGACCAGCAGATAGGCTGACAGAGCAATACAAATTTGAGTCTTGACCGCATTCTCTGACCGGCCCCAGAACGCTTTGATCGATAAATGTTGTTTGATCCATTTGAAAAACAATTCGATCTGCCAACGGTATTTGTACAGCAGGGCAATCGTGGCAGCGTCAAGATTAAAATTATTGGTTAGAAACACGTACGTTCGATCGGTTAGGGCATCGTAATATTTGATCCGCCGCAGATGTTCCGGATACTTTTTCCTGGCTTGGTATCCATCAAGCACAATCTCTTGGTCGCTCCTAACGCCCGTATCCTTGTCCACCGGACGAGAATAGAGGCGGTGGTAAGACAGATTGTCTTTCGCTCTTGTCACGAAGAAAGCGCCAGCGTGGTGAATCACGTACAATCGAGCGAAATCAAGGTAGCCTCTGTCCATCACGTAGTAGGCTCCGGCCTCAAAAATTATTCTGTCCAAAAACGATACGTCGTGCTCTTTTCCGCTAGAAAAGTCGAAAAAGGACGGTATATTACCGGAAATTTCTATCCCGATATTAAGCTTAATTGCCGCTCGTTTCTTGACGAGCCGTGCCCAGGGAAAGATATTCAGACAGAGTTCAATCGTGGTCGAATCAATGAGATACACCGTGGCCGATAGTTCAAGATTGGTTGGCCCATCGTCTACGTATAAGGCTCGCGCTTCTTTGATAAGCAGTTCGGTGTAGTCACGATAGATGCGCCAGTCACGACGTTCGTTCGCTTTGGCCAGTGTTGTTTTAAACACGACAGAACGAAAACCAGCATGATATAGCTTGTCACGGTGGGCCGTAAGACAGACCACAATGTCCCGCAAACTTTCCCGTCGTGACAATTGGCCGAAAGCCATCGCGAGAAATTGCTCCCAACAAGAAAAATTCTTGACCCGGTACTCGCCTTGGTAGAGAGCCACGCATTGATTAAATTGGTTACGAACAACTGTTTCCATAATCTGAGAAAAGACGTACTTTCCTTGAAACATACGAGATAATTAAAGGAATAATCCTCATTATCTCACAGACCAAATTCAAGTCGAAAAATACATTTTTCTCAGATTATGGCTAACATTAGATTAAGTTAAGGTGTCTCGTAAAAATTAACGGGACACGAGTGATATTAGTATATGATTTCTGAATTGAAGCGTGGAGGATGGAAGCCCACTCAGGAACAAGCCCCAGCATCGACTCAAGCAGTCGCCGTCCAAGAGCCTCAAGAGACCAACAAAGAACAAGCTTCCTATGAGTATTGGTTGAGCGAGGCGCGAGAGATTACTGTGGAGAAGGATGGCCACGGGTTACCGCTGCTGCCTCCTGAGTTGCAGGAGCAGGTAGCAAGAGCACTAGCGAGTAGTGAACCTATGACGTATCAGGATTGGAAGGACTTGCGAAGACACCTTTGGGATCTAAAGGTACCATACATCAGGAACAAATTAAGACTCAGCAAGGTGGGGCGGCCGTTAAAGGAGTTGCCGATCAGCGAGGCGAGTCAGCCTGTTGAAGCTGCCAAGACTATCTGGGATGCATTTACTAAACGCGGAATTGATTGCTTTAGCCACATGCTCGCGACCGTTACGCCTGAGCAGATGATTCAGGAGGCGGAAAAGAAAGGATATAAAGAATATGATTCTCCAAATAAGAATGGCTATGCTTACTTTATTGGTTATAGCGATATATCAGAATTTTACGACTTTTTGACGAAAGGAAGTCTGGATGTAGCTGGTGGTATTCGATTTGCAGAAGTTGCACCGCTCGCTCGGCTTATTGCTGAAAGATGTTCGATTCCACTGACAAAGAAAATTATCGAATTTGGAAAGCTACCGGGCGACTTATGGATACGCGAAATAGCTCATTACATATTCTTGTACGTGGATGGAAATGAACAATATGTGACAGGAATCCAAGACTACGAAGAACAACAGACTATTCTGAAATCCATAAGAGATCAATACGTCAAAGACACCATGGCCCGCATCCTCGCTGACGTCAACGTCCAGGACAAGCAACCACGACTCACGTAGCTGTTCGTGCCAGACTGAGGGCCACGAACTGTTCAAACCGCTCGACCTCCGTGAACCTGAACCGAGGGACATCCCCAAGACAGGTGACTCCTCGCCCATCCGCCAAGGTGACGTGCTTCCCACCGATGACAATAGGTAGCAGGTAGATCTTCAATTCGTCAACCATGTGATGGGAGAATAGTTTCCCATTTAGATCACCACCGCCTTCGCACATGAGCCGTCTCACCACACGCTGCCACAAGAGCTGCGCCATCTCAGGTAGATTGACGCGTCGTTCAGTCCCGCACCACATCCCCCCCAACCTGCCACGACCGCACAACGTCAAATGGCGAGCGTCCAGCACCCACTGCTTCGATGAGACAGGTTCTAACGTCGTCTAATGCCCGCCGCAAAAAAGTAAGTCTTGTCACCCTCTCCTAAAAAATCTTAGCTCGGGTGATCACCCGCCAGGGTGAAAAACTGTCGTACTCAAAAGGTACCGTGAGTTCGAATCTCACCCTCTCCGCCAATCGGGATTTTGCAAGTTTGACGATGGAGCCGAGCGGCGGCGAAGCCGCCGCTCGGCAACGATTTGAAGGGGCCCGTTCGCTAAAAACGAAAACGATTTGTCGATAAGGGCAAAAGAAATTTTTTAACTCCGAAAACTTTTATGATAAAAGGGATAATACTCGATATTGACGGCGTAATTGTTGGAGAAAAAATCGGAGTAAATTCTCCAAATCCACATCCCGCAGTAATTGAAGCTCTAAAAAACATACGCTTGAAAAATATTTTCGTCAGTTTATGTATCGCTAAACCATATTTTGCTATTTTAAATATCGTAGAAAGTGCTGGTTTAAATAATCCCCATATTACTGAAGGTGGTAGTGTAATTATCGACCCTATTGATAAAGTAATTGTACAAAAACATGTTATTGAAAGTAATTCTGCTTCAGAAGTCATAGATACTTTTTTTAAAAATGGAGTATATACAGAATTTTATACAATCGACAATTACTTTATTCAAAAAGACCAAGACTCCAGCATTACAGAAAAGCATAATCATATCTTGCAGAAAAAACCTATTATCGTTGAATCGTTGTCGAAAGAAGCACTTTCTTCTGAGATAGTAAAAATTATGCCGGTTGCAAAAGATGAATTAGATAAAGAACGATTGGCAAATATCTTTAAACCATTTGAAGATAAACTAACTTTGAGTTGGGGGGTGCATCCAGTTGCGCTACCTTTACAATTCGGCATCATAACTGCGTTCGGAGTTTCAAAAGAACAAGGTGTCCAAGATATTTCAAAATACTTGAAAATTCCTTTTGAAGAAATACTTGGGGT
>CAZXIF010000087.1:0-8991 GCA_964640395.1 uncultured Gammaproteobacteria bacterium
GCTCCAGCCTGAATAATCTTGCCGCCTTTTTTATCATACTTCGTCAACTTCTTCACCGCGGCCTGAAATTCATCCCAGGTTTTAGGCGGTTCAGCTACACCAGCTCGATCCAGCAAATCTTTATTATAATACAAAGCCAACGTATCGAGTGACAGCGGTAGCCCATACACTTTACCATCAATCACGACATCTTTCTTAACTGTTTGAAAATACTCACGGTCAATTTGTAAAGGGTTAGGCAGCAGTCTGGGTACGGTATTGATCACGGTATTTGTCCCCACCGTGGCTTTTTCCACCCGCAAAATAGTATCCGGCACGCTCTCTGGCATAGGCGCCAGCTTAGTCTGCATCGCGCGCAAATTACGATTAGAAATAGACACGATATCCGGTCCGCGATCTTCCGCCAACGCTTCCACCAAACGCGGGTAAAAATCTTCCGCCCGCAACTGTCTCAAATTTACGGTTACAAAGGGGCGGTCAGCGCGATAATCCGTAATCATTTTTTGCAAGGCATCCACATCATCAAATACCGTCCAATACTCGAGCGTCACTGGCTTGGTAGCGCTCACCTGCTGGGATGATAATCCTTTACAGCCAAAACCCCCGAATAGCAAAACAGCAGTTACAATATACAAAGGTAAAGCTGCTTTTTGCCATTGTCGGAAAAACATAGTTAAAAATTTTCAATTCTCAATTTCCAATTTCTAAACAATTTTCAATGCACCAAGGCACAATTTTCAATCACCATTGAAAATTGTAAATTGAGAATTGAAAATTTCACTCAATACTATACCACACTCTTCAAGTACTTCCTAAATTCTTCTTTCAACGTTGGATCTTTCAACGCAAAATCAACATTCGCCCTGAGCCAACCAATCTTGGAACCCGTATCGTAATAAACCGCATTTTCAATCTTGCAGGCGTACACCGGGCGTTTGGTGCCGAGCGACTGGATGGCTTCTGGCAACCATATTTCCCCATCTTTGCCTGGTTTTAGATTGCGTAATTCATCGAAAATATCGGGGGTTAAGACATAACAACCATGAGCGGCGATAGTTGAGGGAGCTTCCTCGGGAGATGGTTTTTCAACTAATCTTTTAATTCTATAAACATTACCCTCTACCAACTCCACGTCAGCGATACCATACTTCGAAACATCTGTTCTGGCGACTTCGATGGCCGAAATCACGGGATGTGCATATTTTTCAAACACATCTATACACTGCTTGGCCCGAGGCGGAGTCGAATAAATAAATTCATCACCCCAAATTGTGACAAACGGTTCGTCTCCCACCACATCACTGGCCGTCAATACCGGCGTGCCGTTGCCATACGGTCCTTTTTGTCGAATATAAATAAAATTGGCCAACTCGGCAATGTGCCGGATCTCTCGTTCCTGCTCTATCTTGCCTTGCTTCTTGAGCCAACTTTCCAGCTCAAAATTATAATCAAAATGATCTTCCACCGCGCGTTTGCTCGCCCCGGTAACCAAAATAATATCGGTAATTCCCGAGGCCACCAACTCTTCCACCACATACTGGATAATCGGCTTATTTACGATCGGCAACATCTCCTTGGGTTGCGCCTTGGTCGCCGGCAAAAAACGAGTGCCATAACCGGCCACAGGAATGACCGCTTTTCTAATTTTCATAACAATTCAGTTAAAATCAATAGGGAGAGTATAGCAAGACCAAGATTTGTTTTCAATAAGGAAAACTGTACCCTAATTTCCAATTATCAATTTTCAATTTCCAAACAATGACTAATGAATTAATTTTCAATTTTTAAAAATATTTTAAAAAGGAATTCTTACCACCGTTTAAAAATTAAATCATTGAAACATTGAAAATTGTTTGGAAATTGGAAATTATAAATTGAAAATTTCACTTAACCTCTTCCCAACTTATCACCTTATAATCCACCCCCACCGGAAACCCGGGCGGCGTTCCATAAGTCAAGTTACCGTCATACGTCAACACCGTACTCTTGTACCCGGAATCAACCTGGCCGTTTTTATCCAGCCAATTCCAAGTCCACGCGCCATAAGAAATAATCGAACCATACACGGTCAAATAATTTTTCTTGTTCCCGCTATACTTATAGCGCTTCACCGCTCCGCGGTACGCCAACAACGCTCCGCTAATCTCCAGCGTGTCTGGCGAGTCATGGGGCAATAAAATATTCTGATCCGCCAACAGACCCAGCGCATCGCTGCCATCTTTAGTCGAATATTTTAGATTATTGTTAATAATAATTGATTTCCCCCCGCCCGTAGCTACCGTCACCCGACCACGCACTACTCCCTCGACCCACACCGTATCCTCTACATAAATAAAACCGCTCGCTGGCAAAGGGTAAACAGTTTCAAAATCAGCTGTTTTCAAATCCACACAATAGTTTTTCTTTTTCTTTTTTTCTCCCACATCTTTGCCTTTATAACATTTGGTGCTGAGCACCTTGGCTATGGCCACCGTGCCATCGGCCTTAAAAACTATTTTCCAACCTTGTTTGCCAGAAGCCGACAAATACAAGCCGCCATCCTGTGCCCCACTCTTTATCTGAGCCAAATTAGCCGCCAACTGGCCAAAATCCTGCGCCGGCACCGGCCACTTCCAAAACTGAGTCGGACCACCCGCGCCCCAAATGCCTGGTTTCGCCTGTTTCGTGCTGCAACCCTTATATTCCTTAGGCTTACAGACATAGGTAGAGACTCCAGACGTCACCGGCGCATCGGTCGTACCGTCAAAACGAATTCCCCCGTTCGCGTGTAATTTACCGTGAATCACTTGGTCGTCGCCCACAAACACGTTGTCGTTCGTCAAAAAAGCAAAATCGGTCAGTGCCGGAAAACCCAGTCGCGCTCGAACGGTTCGTTTGCTACCCGGCTGTTTATCCAACCAACCCGTAGAAGCAATAGTAGCCACCGTCGAACTGCTCGTCGGAGGCGTAATGGCTAAAGAATAATGACCAATGACCATGCCATTCTTATCTTTGTATTCATGCACATACGGCCCCGCTTCCCCGGTACCGTCTTGCCAGTCAGTACTATCGTGCGCCACATGCCAGCGATAATACTCGACCCCCGCCTCCGCGATCTGCCAAGCTTCCGCGCGTCTCTCCTTATATACCGACGCCCGATGTTCCGACAATCCATACCCCGCCACCCCCACTACCATGACCGAAAAAGCAATCGATCCGAAAACCATTACCAAAAGCAGCATGTTGCCGCGCTTACTACCTCGAGACTCTTTCGCCAAGATACCCAAAATCTTTTTTAACATACCAACGGTTACCTTATTTCCATTGTTAAATTGTTACCACTCGCTCCGCTCGTTAATTGTTAAATTGTCTTTCCAGCGAATACACCGTCACTAACAATTTAACAATTTAACAATTTAACAGTTTAACAATTTCGATCAATTGGCTTTCAAATTCCTAATCTGCGCCAACCCCTCCACCGCGAGCGGCGCGGACGACGCGCCGAGGTCCCGATCCACGACCAGCTTGATTCGAACCACGCGTACTTTGGTAACCTCCACCGGTATCGGCAAGGACGCGCCATTGCCACCGCTGTACTGATCATCATAATAATAAAAAATCGGACTACTGGTCGGCGCTACATTATGAGCCACCGCGGTCAAAACCTCGTTGCTGGCAGTATAAAGTAGCGGATCACCCGCTGGCTTCAACACACCTCTCATGAAAGTAGTACCCGTAACAAAATACCGCACCCGCTCAGCCCACGCATCCGTATCTACATTGGAATAAAAAATAAGCTCCGTCGAACTCGCCTTAACCAACGGATAGCTACCAACACTCGAAATCGTAGCCACTTGCAATTCGCTCACCAGATGACCTACCATCGTCCGGGCTTCTTGTTGGTCACCTAACTTATCAAGCACCACCTGCCCCGCCCGCAAACTAGACAAAAAAAACTCCACAATCGCCGCTCCCAAAAGAATGGTGATGCCCATTACTACCAACAGCTCAAGCAGAGTAAAACCTGGTTGTCCTTTTGTCTTTTTCATAAAAAAGTCCGCAATCCCCGCTTGGGCGGGGTAGGGCACACTTTTCCTCCCTTTTTAAGGGGAGGCGAGGTGGGGTCGTTCGTTATAGCGATAACTACCTCCCCTCGCCCCTCCTTGAAAAGAGGGGAAAACCCATCTCGACCAAGCGGGGAATTACCTTTGACAGTAACAAACAATTTAACAGTTTAACAATTTGACAATTTAATTGGCGATCGCCAAACCCACCTCCGCGTCAGTGCGCCCATCAACATCAACCTCAATCTCATTCGTATCATAGCCAGCGCGACTCACCTTCAAAATATAGGTATCTGCCTTCAATCCGCTAAACCAAGCCTGACCAGGCGCGGTACAATCGGCCTCGGTCATATACCCAGGTCCAGTCACGATGGTTTTCTCTTCTTTTCCCTTACTGTTTAATAATTCCACGGTAGCATTCGCCAGTGGCGCGCCAGTGCCCGCGTCACGCACCTTTACCAACAAAGAGTACGCGGTGTGAGGCACCAATATCAAGCTGGCCAAAGCTGCCTCACCCGGCTTAATAATGAACGGAATGGGTGGTTTCGCTCCCGCGATATCATAACTCGTGCCAGAGGCGCTCAAGGTATACGTATCCCATTCAATGCTTGGCCAGGTCCACGCGCCCCCCGCATCAGTCGTAATAACTTGATACAATTTAGCCATATCCGGATCGGTGGCAATTAACTTATCTCCAAACAGTTCCACTTTTTTTGCCCCTAACACCTTACAATTAGCGTCGAGGGTCTTTAGCGAGAGCGCTGCCAAACGATCTATAGAAAAACTAATCGGGGTCACAGTCTGACTCGCCACCGTGGCTGGCAACTTGGTTGCCGAAGCATCGTCTATCGTATTCGTCACCGTATAATCACTCGAGTAACCAGATTTGCTGATCATGATATCGTATCCCAAACTGGAAGTTGGGGTATCAATCAGACGAAACGCCCCATCAATCCCCGTAACATCATCTATCATTATCGGGGAATAAAGTTTGGTATTGGAGATACGAACTTTGGCGCCAGCCACCGGTAACCCCGCCGCGTCAAATACCTTTATGAACAAGGCCCCATTATCCGACGCTCCTTCCAATTTTTTGGGAGCCACGATGGTACTGAGCGTCAGCGGCGCAGTCAGCCGTCGACAACTCTGGCAACTCACGGTAAATTCCACCAATTTATAATCCGCCGGCGCCGTATCTTCCATGTCATCAAGCGTCCCATCAGACGGGTCGTCCACATTACGCACCGTCGCGGCCACCATAAAAGCAACTCCATTTCTACTGATAATCTGATTGGCCGGCAACACTCCGACCGGCACGCCACCCACCACGCCCACACTACCATACGATAAATTACGCACGATCTCTACTTGCTCGTTCAATACCGCTGTCTCAATAATCGTGGTCCGTGAATTGGCCACTGTCTGCAGCGTCACCTGCGTCACGCTATGCACGCCCAACGCGAATAACAAAAAAACCCCCGTGGCCACGACGACTTCGATCAGCGTAAAACCGAGTTTTCCTGATTGATTATGTGCAAAAATTTCCCTCATGCTATTAGTATAGCATATCGCCGATACATGATACACATAAAACGCTATAAATTGTGTGTGTATCGTGTATCGTTATACGTGTATCATGTATCAAATTCTTTCTTGCTCAGGCAAAAAAAATATGCTACGATCACGGCCACTTTCGCCCGGGTGGTGAAATTTGGTATACACTGGAGACTTAAAATCTCCCGCCGCAAGGCATGCGGGTTCAAGTCCCGCCCCGGGCACCAATAAAACCAAAACGGAACCTATTCTCAAAATCGGTAATGTACCGCACGTACCACAAAGGAAAGGTCAAACCAATACCCACCAACCCTATTAACCTTGACAATCACTCTATAATAGAGTATATTACTAATATAGTATAAATCATAATTATCATATATTAGTAATATGCTTGAATTAAGTGGTTTAGAGCAAATTATAGCTGACCAAAGGAAAAATTTTAACGCCAAACCGGCCGGTATCGAGCGAGACATAGACTTCCAAAAATATAAAACCACCAACCAAATAACCGTTATTTCAGGCATTCGCCGCAGCGGAAAATCTACCCTACTCAAGCAATTTTCTGCCCATTTTTCCGATTATTATTACCTCACCTTTGATGACGAACGACTCATCAATTTTCAAGTGGCCGATTTTGCCACGCTCATGCTGGCCTTCGCCAAAACAAATTCGGCCAAAACAATACTCCTCGATGAAATTCAAAACGTGATTGGTTGGGAATGCTTCGCGCGGCGACTGTATGAGGAAGGCTACAAAATTTTTATTACCGGCTCCAACGCCAAACTGCTGGGCTCGGAATTAGCCACCCATCTGACCGGCCGCTATTTTAAAATCGATCTGTACCCATTTTCGTTTCGGGAATTTTTACGCTTTAATAACGTGAGTCTGATCGACAAGACAACCGCCGCGCAAGCGATGGTGCTAACTAATTTTGACGACTAGCTGCGTAATGGCGGCTTCCCGGAATATCTCAAATATCGGGACAAAGAATTTATCAAACGAGCCTACGAGGACATTTTATTTAAAGATATTATTACTCGGTTTAAAATTCGGGCAGGCGCTTCATTTCAACAAATGGCCGCGTATCTGCTTACCAATATTGGCAAGGAAATTAGCTATAATAGCTTAACCACAATTCTGGGCTACAAAAGTGTTATCTCAGTAAAAAAACATCTGGGCTACCTGGCCGAAGCCTTTTTGCTCTTTGAATTATACACATATGATTATTCGCTTAAAAAACAATTTGGTTCCAACAAAAAAATATATGCCATTGATACCGGGCTCCGGAACGAAATAGCTTTTTCTTTTTCCGAAGATACCGGTCGTTTGTTGGAAAATACTATTTTTATCGAGCTCAAACGCCGTGGGAAAACCATTTTTTATTTCAAAGGCAACCAAGAATGTGATTTTTTAGTGAAAGAAAAAAATACCATCGTGTCCGCCCTGCAAGTGACCGTGGCACTCACGCCAGACAACGAAACCAGAGAAGTGGCGGGGCTAGTGGAAGCGGCCACGCGGAGCGGACTCACGACGGGGACTATAATTACCTTAAACCAAACCAAAAAATTCCGTCACCAGAATGTGGCCATTACGGTGGTACCGGCGTGGCAATGGCTATCTGATAAATACTCTCCAAAATAAAGAAACTGGCTATTGCCTCACTCTCCAATTAAAAAATACGGGTCGAACCACCGGTTGGGAAATTTTTCTTCCCCAAATCATCCCGATTCAGTCAGGATGATTCTTTTTAATGTAACATTTGACTCCCCTCCCGCATTATCCTTATATACAGATACGATCACCCTGCTCTCCAGCGGTTACTTGCTGAGGACTGAGTACTCGGTACTGAGAACTAATCACATACCTATGAGTCTTGACGAAGAACTCGCCCTCGTAATCCGAGCGCAAAACGGCGACCGTGCTGCCCTGGCATCATTGGTCGATGATATTACGCCAAAGCTGTACGGTTACCTAGTGAATACCCTACGAAACAAGGAACTGGCCGATGATTGCCTCCAATCCACCTGGCTGAAAGCCATCAACGCGTTACCCCGCTTCCGTGCGCGCGGAGTGCGCTTCAGTGCCTGGCTATTCGCCATCGCCCGTAATGTCTGCCAGGAACACTGGCGAAAAGGCACCCACGAACCACCGGCTCCAAAAACTCCCCCCGACCATTCTGACCGATGCTGAGCGTGGCGTTCCCCAACCAGTTGGACTAGGAGAATCTGACCTCAGCCTGGGCATTGAATATGGCTCCTACACTGGCCTTTCTTCCAGTGACGTAAGGGTAACAGTGAATAAATTAACCGGCGGACTATTAGGCGCTTTGGTTGACTTGAACCCAATTAACGATACCCGAGAATTTTTGAAAACCGCTTATCAAGCCGACCTCAAAACTCGCAACGTCCAAAAACTAGCCGCACGCCTGCAAACCATCATTCGCGGCTATGGCGGGCGCATTGATAGCTCCTCGATAAATGCCGACAACGCCACGCTCGATTTCGTGGTGCCAAAAAGCCTATTCAAAAATTTCCGTAGTGAAATTAAAGATCTCGTGCCCAAGCGTTTCCTCAGCGAAACAGAACAAAGTCAAAACCTCTTGCCACAAAAACAAACGATCGAAACAGCCCTGACGGCAGAAACAGGCGCGCTTAACACTCTCAAATCTGAACGCCAAACCCTCAAAAATTATCACGACCAAAGCATTGCTCAGATACAAAATAAACTAATTGCTCTCAGCCATTCTCTCGCCGTCATCACCCAAGGGCTGGCTAGCGCCCCTACCACCACCGCTGCTTATCAAGCTCAAATCCAAGAACGGGCCAGACTCTCGAGCAATCAGTCGCTATGGCAACAACGCTTATATTCCGAAAATCAAACCTTCGCTGGGGCCTTGACCGATAAAAATAATCAAATAAATGAAGCTGAATTAGAACTCAAAACCAGCCACACCGAAGATCAACAACTGCTTAACAATGTGGCCACCATAAACGGCTCGATCACTATCGAATGGATTAGTATCTTTGAAATCATACAACTATACGTGCCAACGTCCGTACTCCTGCTGATAACCTTCGGCGCCTTTGGCATCTGGCACCTCACGCGTCCGCGCCGAATTTTTGACCTGCCTTAAATAAAAAAAACAGAAATTCATTAGGATTTCTGTTTTTTTAATGCCTTAAAACTGGACTTCTTGACAACCTATACCTAATTAGGTATAATTCTAACATATGAAAAAGAGTCCGAACCTACTAACTAGCCAGCGATTATGCAGATCATTTACTATTTTGATAAGGATTTAAAAGTACGTCCTGTCAAAAAATATCATGACCACTACATTCCTAAGAAGGAAGTCACACATAAGGTAAAACATCTTCAAAACAACATCTTT
>CAZXIF010000088.1:0-2700 GCA_964640395.1 uncultured Gammaproteobacteria bacterium
GGTCCAGAATGTCGCCGACTTGCGGCGCGATTTTAAAACCTAAAATACGTACGGGGGTACTAGGACCAGCGGACGTGATTGCTTCACCACGGAAATTTTTAAGTGCGCGGACTTTGCCATAAAATTCTCCATTCACTACGAGCTGATCGTTGAGATGAAGGGTGCCGGTCTGCACGAGGATAGTGACGACCGCGCCTTCACCCTTGTCAACGCGCGCTTCGATCACGGTACCGGCAGCGGCGCGATCGGGATTGGCTTTGATGGTCTCCTGATGTACGTCGGACACGAGGATCAGCGAGTCAAGAAGTTTGTCGATGTTAAGATTTTTCTTGGCGGAAATTTCTACCATGGCGGTGTCGCCGCCCCAGGCTTCGGAAATAATTTGGTGTTGAGATAATTCGCTCCGGACGCGTTCGGGATCGGCGCCGGTTTTATCGATTTTGTTAATGGCTACGACGAACGGTAATTTGGCGGCCTTGATAATATTGATCGCTTCGAGGGGAGGGGGTGTGATGCCATCGTCGGCAGCGACCACCAGAATAGCAAAGTCGGCTACTTTGGCGCCACGACTACGCATGAAGGTGAAAGCTTCGTGACCGGGCGTATCGATAAACGTGAGCGGGGTTTCGGCTTTGGTTTTAGGATTTTTCCAGAGTACTTGGTACGCGCCGATATGCTGGGTGATACCACCGGCTTCGCCACTGGCGACATTGGCCTGACGGATAGAATCGAGGAGCGTGGTCTTGCCGTGGTCAACATGACCCATGACCACGATCACCGGGGCGCGCAAGGTAGTCGTGTCGCTGCCGAGAATAGTGGCTAGATCGGCGGTGTGTTCATTGTCCACGGTGGCTTTGCCGCCGGCTTCTTTCACTACGGTGAAACCAAGTTCGTTGGCGATAATAGCCGCCGTGTCATGGTCAATGTTTTCGTTTTGGGTGGCGAGGATGCCATTTTTCATGAATTCCAAAATGAGCTTGTTCACGGGCAAGGACAAACGCTCGGACAAATCTTTTACCGTCAAAACAGTCGGGATAGCTACACTCTGGCCGCTTTCACGACGTTGGACTTTTTCCAGTTCTTTCTTTTTTTCCATTTCTACCCGTTCGCGTTGTTCCAAAGCAAATTTGATCCGGCGCCATTCGCGCTGGATCTGCTGGGCGACCCGATCGTCGATCTTCACGGCTCGTAGACCAATATCAAAACCAAACTCCGGCAGGACTTGCAGGAGCTTTTGCGGGTGGATGCGGAGTTGGCGGGCGAGTTCGGATACGTTCATGTGATTAGTCTGTAAAGTTGAAAGTCAAAAGTCTATAAAGCGTGTAACACCCAGTACTTTAGGGACTTTATAGACTTTAAGGACTTTTTACTATGGTGAGTATACCTGGGTTGGCGAATTACGTCAATAAAAAAGCCTGTAACTATTCAGTTCTTTCCCAAATCCCCCCTTGAGGGGGGCGCGGGGGATGTTGGCCAACGTTTTTACATCTCCCTACCCTCCTCAAGGAGGGAATTAACGGTGGACAGGAAAGAACTGAATAGTTACAAAAGCCTCCTGTTTGAGGAGGGGGGTTGGCTTCTCTCCCCTTACCAAGGGGAGGCTAGGAGGGGTTGTAAGGTTAACTAATTCGAAAAATTTTATTTTTGAGAGAATATTTTGTTAATTTTGAGCAAATGGCTCGAGCGCAAAAATTGCTTCGCGCTCGTTTATCGAAATTACTTGGCGTTGCTCCAGAATATCAACCAATTTTTTGAGCTTGGTGTCTTCTTTACGCACCATAATGACGAGATCGCCACGCAGATCGGCGAGTTTGTCATCAAGATATTCTTTGGTGACCATTTGGGATTCTACTTTGGTCAGACGGGTGTCGATACCATCAACCTTACTCTCTAATCTTTCAAACCGATCTTCAACGTTATTAGAAAATACGCCGATAGCTTCCTTGATATCAGTAACTACTTCAAAAACATCTTCAATGGTTGGTGACTTTTTAGTGTTTTTTTTCAAAGAAACTTTTTTAGCTTGTAGCATAAGATATATTTTAGTTAAAATTAGGTTAAGTTAGTATAGTACCGTCATAAAAGTATTGTCAAACAACGAGCAGTGGATTAATGTTTGTTTTGTGTTTGCCAAGAATATGTCAATTGTCCACCTCTGGCAGCTTGTCAGACTGACTACTGCCAGGTACACTAGTAACAGCTTTAACTTCATTAGTTATGGAAAAGGATACTACTATCAATGAACTCATGGAATTTCTCCAAGAGCACATGCTGACCAGAACGGAAGCCGCCAATTTCGCGACCAAGGATGATTTGAAAAACTTTGCGACCAAGGATGATTTAAAAAATTTCGCGACCAAGGATGATTTGAAGGCGCTACGTCAGGAAATGCGTGATGAATTTGCTTCAATCAAAGATGAATTTTCCTCTGTCAGAAATGATTTGTCCGAAATTAAACAACGTCTGACGGCTTTGGAAAAGCGTACCATTGAAGACGCAGACGCGGCGGCACTGGAAATTGTTCAGTTGCATCGCAGGGTGACCGCCTTGGAAGAGCAGGTGATGGGATTACAGCGAGTCAGGGCTTGAAGTAACCTGTTTTGCCATATTAAATACCGCCACCATTATTTAGGCGGTTTTTTTATTTTCAAACCCGCGCGAATGGTTCGAGCGCAAAAGCAGATCGGCCAGGTATTAGAA
>CAZXIF010000089.1:0-7327 GCA_964640395.1 uncultured Gammaproteobacteria bacterium
TACCACCATGGCTGACTTCTACAGCCAATTAGGCTGGCTCGCTATCTCACACGATACCCCTAAAAACAAGATCTCTAATCTGGCTTTTGACAAGCCTTCGGCCTTTAGCAACAAAACACCGTGGACCGGTAGTTTTAACCGTGGTTCCCTCCAATACCAGCCCAATCATGTCTATGCTAATCCGACACCAACCGAATTCCAAACCTACTTTAAAGAAGAACGTGCTAAAGGAAGAACACCTGAACAAATCTACCGGGATAATTCGTTTATGGTGAAGACGATTGCGTATACACCGCCTGCGCCACAGCCGACACCGGACTTTAGGGTGGCTGCGGTTATTCCAGCCTTGCCGAGTACGTATACGTGGAATGTATCTTTTAGGAGTGGATTGACCCAGGCTCAAAAGGATAGTATTACCAACATGCTCACCAACCGGACGAATACGAACCAAACACTGAATGAGACTGATGCGAGGAATTATGCCTATGCCATTGGGAATACGAATTGGGTGCAGTTTGTGGGGAAGAGACCGGCTGAGGTGTTGAAGAAAGAGGTGATGCAGACAGTCGTGGAAACAGTAAAGGCAGTGGCTTCTCTGCAACCCGTTGCTGAGAAACAGACAATCCCTGTAGTTAAAACAGATTCCATGACCGTAACTACACCCCGCCTCGTTACCACCATTGATTCAGGTACAGAATATCTAGCCAATTCCATTGAACAACTATGGAAAGGTAACTATACTAATAAGGTAACGCTGCTTGGCACAGCCGCACAGGTAGGAACTGGACTGGTAGGTATTGATATTATGGGTGATATTCGAGACTTGACCCACGATGTCAAAAATTGGGAATGGAATTGGGGCCATGCTGGAAAGACCGGTCTTGATGGAATAGGGCTCTTGCCGGTTGTGGGGGTATTGAAGTATGGGGATGAGGTTAGTTTATTGATTAAAAATTTTGCGAAGAAGATTGCAAGCGGGCATGCCTTAACAAGACATTTAGATGAATTTTTAGAACTAGGAATTAAGAATGAGAATGATTTAGAAAAGCTTGTTGAAAAAATTATTCAAAATCCAAGTGATAAAAAAGTTTTACAGAATGGTAGACAAGCTCTCTGGGATGATGCGACAGGTACTGTAGTTATTATCGATCCTAATCATGTCGATAAGGGAACAGCATTTAGGCCTCCAGATGGGAAATTTTATTTTGATGTAGTATTAAAAAGATAGAATAGTATGCTTGATCAGTTATCTTTGGCCCTTAATAAGGAAGAATTTTTAATGCTTAATGATTTGCTTAACGAAGCAGCGCACGGTATACCTCACCGTTTTCTTGACGAGCTCATTACTAACAATAAGCATATTTTTGAAAAGATTTTGTTCCAAATTCATCAAGAATACAATAAAAATACTACTTCATTTAATCTTTCCATTTCTCCCCAGGAACTAGAATTAATCATCTATACTTTTCCTTTTGTTATTAAATATTTAGGACCTGAAGAGATACATCCTCGAATGGGAGTGGAAATTGAAGAAGCGGAAGTATTTTGTAGTAAATTAAAAAATATACTGCAAAATTTGCAGATCTAATCTCGCTTGAGAAACTACTTACGCCTGGCGTAAAAAACAACTTACGAGACAAATTGGCTTGGGACTATTCGGGATTGACCTTCCTGGCGATATTCGCGATATTTACTATCTATCGTCTCACGCACCGTGAAGACAGCAAAGAGCATCCGGTGGCTACGACCCTTGATGTCGCGGGTATCTTTCCCTTGATTGGGGCGTTAAAGTATGGGGATGAGGCGGGGGCTTTGTTGAAAAATGCAGGGAAGAGCTCGGACACAATTAAAGCTGGTTATAAACTTTGGCGGGGGAAGCCGATTATTCAAATGGGGAATCTCGAAGAAGGGTGGAAGCATATTGAAGCGAGGCATATTCTAGGGAATCATCCGACTAAAGGAGCGGGCAGTTTGTTTGCTCCAGGAACTACTTTAAAACAACTCCAGGATGCGGCCGAGACGATTGTGGACAAGGGGGTTAGAATTTCTAAACCCGAAAAAACAATACAAGAATTCGTCAAAAGAATTCATGTTAATGGAAAATCTGCTAATGTAAAAGTGGTGGTAGATACTTTTGATGGAAAAGTTATAACAATGTTCCCATTAGATTAAAAATATATGCTTAGTTTTAAATTTGAGCTCGCTCCATATCCTGAAGAAAAGATAGATGGGTTAACCCAGGGTCATTTAATTATTCAAGGCAAAGACGGTGTCTTAAATCTTAAGGATAAAAACGAAACAATAATGGTATTCATTACCATATCAGATTTTCTTTGGCAGATTCAGCGATTAGTAACTGAAGAGAAAAGGAAAAGTGATTTTTTTAACGGGGTAGATTCATCAATTTTTAATTTTGTTATTAACAAAAGTAAAGATGGTAAGTTTTCTATTGTGTATAAGGATGGGATTATTGATATAGTGAATGCCAATGATCTTGTTTCTTCCTTCTGGAGAGGAGTAGAGGATTTTTTAAACGTATATCTCAAAGAAATTGCACCATATGGTAGTGTCTTCAGCGACCTGCGTTCTGCGGTTATAGATTTTACTAAAGCCTTTAATATTAAACAGTCGTTTTTTAATTGAAGCTCTTCATACTGCGGTGTATCATCCTAACAAGTGAGCCGGTTGTTTGTTTGGGGAACCGCATTAAAGCAATTACAAGTAACCTGGTGTCGTTGGTCTAAATGACCAGGGTTCTATTCTTTTAGGTAAAAATTAACTGCTTCTATGGCATACCTTGCTAAATTGTTTCAGGGCCGTATCGGACGTCGCGAGTACCTGTACGGGATAGTATTATTTTTCCTCATTTTTGCTGTTACGGGGTGGCTCGTGATGCAAATGAAGCTGTCAGTCAACTGGTCTGGTTTGTTTTTGGTCCACGCTGCCCTGATAGGGCTGTATTATGTTTTTTTCATATCTTTTCAAGTGCGCCGTCTTCACGACATCGGGGCGTCTGGAGTCTGGTGGCTGCTTATGTTTATACCGTTTGTCGTTTTCGGGATGGTGGTATATTTATCTATTAAAAAAGGCGACACGGCCGCTAACCAATATGGAGTATTCCGGAGAGATGTGTCAATTTTTAACCACCTTTTTTTGTTAAACACATGGGCTGATTAAGGGTAAAAATATTGCACAATTTTATCAAAGATGACTGTGGGAAGCACGGCCATGAAGTTAATTTTAAATTTTGGAAGAAGCCAAAGATATGCTGTGTCGTAACTGTAAAATCGAAGTGCCAAAAAATGCGCAATTTTGTCAGGCTTGTGGAGCCCCTGTCTTACCTCGCCCTGTGGATGGTGGCATAGCCACCGAACCTGCTTTAACAATGCCACTTCAAACGGTTGTTATTAGATGTGGAAATTGTTCATACGAAGGCCCTGGGGAATCGGCCCGAAGTGTGGGAGCTCAAATTTTGGCGTGGCTTTGTATTTTGTTGGCTCCAATGATCACAATCATCTACTTTGTGGCTACGCCTAAGTACCGTTGTCCTAAATGTAAATCTACTTTTTTAGGAATTAAAAACGATCAAGGAGTTTTTGTGGGTCAAACCGGAGGGCGTCGCGTGGTGGTGGCAATTGTTTGCATAATAGCCGGGGTGTTGGTTGTTGGGCTGCTTTCAACTCTCGCGGTCGTTGCGCTCGGTTCAACACGCCTGGTAGCGCGCGACTTCCACCGTTTATCGGACCTTAAACAGTTGCAGGCTGCGCTGGAACTGTATAAGACTGAACAACGTTCATATCCGCCCGGCAAGGGTATTAACCTTGGCGCGAGCGAGCATGCTTGTTTGAATGCTAGTGGTTGGCAGCCAGCGGGTTGTCCGAATCCGTATATGGAAACGGTGCCAAGTGATCCTTATAAAGGAGTTTATACATATACTGCAACTTCGAAATCCTATTTGGTAGAAACCGTGCTTGAGAGAGGGGTAGAAGGTTTTATACCGGGTCCGATAAAATTAAATCCGGAGGGTCTTAACCAGTTTACCGTAGGTTTTGGGAACCCTAGTGAGTGATTTGGTTGGAAGGAGGGAATATTTTATGTTTGGCGGCGAAAGGATTTAGGTGAGGAGGAAATAGTAGTGTTAAGTTTACTTGACATTTTTTGGTAGCGCAGTATACTATTAATCTGATTATTTGCTCGATCAAATCATTATTCATTCTAAACTAAAAAAGTAATATAATTGGTGGGGTGGTAGTGATTTGTTTTGTTTTTATGATTTTCTCTAATAAAAAAAGTCTATTGTATCTCACGCTCGGCGTGATTTTTTTGGTTGCCGCGGCATTATATTTATTGGGCGGGACTTTACCTGATCCCCAGCCGTCACAACCAACGCCAGCCGGAGCATCGTATGCCGCATTTCCTAGCGTTACCAGTACAAAGGGGGTAACTGAGGAGGAATGGAAGCGGGTATTATCGGATGAGCAATATTATATTTTACGCCAAGAAGGCACCGAGCGGCCATTTAGCAGCCCGCTTAATTCTGAAAAGCGACCGGGAACGTATATAACGGCGGATTGTGGTGAGCCGGTATTTCGGTCGGAGCAAAAATACGATTCAGGAACGGGGTGGCCGAGTTTTTGGGCGCCGATTAAGACAGATGCCGTAGTTTTAAAAAGTGATACTTCTTTAGTTCTTGGAGAGCGTGTAGAGGTGTTGTCCAAATGCGGAGGCCATTTGGGGCATGTATTTGATGATGGTCCGGCTCCGACGGGCAAAAGATATTGCATGAATGGGGATGCGTTAATTTTTGTGCCGGATAGTGAGAATGTAAAATGATTAGAAATCAGAAACTGGAAATTGGGGATTGACCAATTATTTATTGTTCACCGTTTACTGCCTAGTTTCTAATTTCCAGTTTCTAGTAATGTAGCCGGACTGCCTTGTTTTCCTTTTTGGTAATTTTGGCTTATATATTGACATAATAAGCGCAACGTGGTATTATCATTTGTTAGTTTATTTTATTATTATAACTATGTTAATTAAAAAAGCCATATTTATGCTTTCTTTTGCTAAAAAATACCTCGCCGTGATCAGTATTTTGGCTGCCTTTGGCGCCTTTGGGCTGGTTGATCAGAGTTCAGCGGCTATTAATCCGGCTACTATTTATACCGTGAATGCGCGGTATTATTATGCTACTGGGGAAGACTATAAGGTAGGTGATTTTACTCTGCGCTACCAGCTGAATAATACGGGTCAAGCCGGGTATGATTTTACCCGCTTAGAAACTACCGGCATAAAAAATGGCGCGGTCTACCTGTGCCCCACCACTAGTGGAGCCTTACGCTGGTGCGCTAACTACCCTGGACAAGGTGGGGTGGCGCGTTTGAAAAAATTGAGTAATCTTATCCCTTCGATTAAGGATAAAAAAGTCTATCAACGAAACGGTTTAGCCTTGGAGAAATTTGGTATTTATGTTATCTACGACCAGGCGCATGACTCATATATAAAAGTGCGCGTAACCGACGTAGTCAAAACCACTCTGAGCGCGCCGAGCGCGGTGAATTTGGCTGCACCGATAATTACCGCGCCTTTTTCTGATAGTATTTTTACGAATAATCCACGCACCGTCAACTTGATTTGGAATCCGGTGCAGGGCGCGCAGCAGTATGAAGTGACGGTGGATTGTGATGGTTGTAACGGAGACTCTGGCTGGCAGCTGTGGAAGACCTATCCGAAAACAATTGATACGCGGATGGTTTTGTCGTTGGCTGAAGACGCTGATTATCGGGTGCGCGTGCGCGCCATCGGAGGCGCTCTGCGTCAACCAGCTGGGCCTTGGTCCGAGCGCGTTATGTTTAGTTTTGATACCAGCGCGCCGACAACTCAGTTGGGACAGAGCGTAATTTTGGCTCCAGATAAAGGCCAGGTGTTTTTGGTATATCCTCGCACTTTCAAGATGCGTTGGGAGCGTGTAAATGACGCGAAGAGTTATGAAATTCAGATTGATTGTAACTCTTGTACCGGGGCTGATTCCTGGGCTCAGTTTGGCACCTATCAGGTGGATAACGCCAAAGGTACGGTGACGACGTGGGAAAGCACCCAGGCTTTGCCGACTGATACTGAATATCGGGTTCGGGTACGCGCTAAAAACGCCCAAGGTCAAGGCGGTCCCTGGTCTACTGATGTGAATTTTAGGTTTACGACCGTAAATTTAGCATCTCCAACTATCACGATTCCGACGCGTGGCCAAGTGTTTTCGGCTAGTAGCAACCACGCGTTTGCAGCGTCATGGAAGCCGGTAGAAAATGCCGTGAAGTATGCTATCGAAGTGAGTTGTCTGAGTTGTGCTGATGCCCTCGCTGCGACCAATGTCTATATTACGGCTAATACTTCTACGGCGTATGAGGGAATTACGGTAGCGGCCGACGGTCAATATGGTGTGCGTCTGCAGGCTATCGACCAGTATAATAATCGTAGCGCGTGGTCTGAATATACCTATCTTAAATTTCAAGGTTCGGGTGGGACATCGCTGCCGGCTCCTGGATTGTTGTCTCCGCCGCCGAATCAACCAGTAAAATCAAGTAGCAGCTTTTTGAATGTTAGTTGGTCAAAGGTAGAAACAGCCAGCAGTTATGTAGTACAAGTACGTTGTGATAGTTGTGATAAAACCAGACCTTGGACGCATGAGTATGGTACGCAATTTAATCTAACTTCTTATGCGATTCCGTTGTTTGACTTGCCGCTTGGCGACAATACTTTTAGTTTGGTTGTAAAAGCTATCAATACCCCGATGAATACGGAAAGCGTTTGGTCTTCGCCCGTTATTTTTACCTATAGTCTGTTAGGCGCTGCCATTGAAGCTCCGATCGTTGCTTCGCCGGTAAATGGGCAGGAGTTAGTGAATTATCCTCGCACGGTTCTCGTGGCGTGGAATCCGGTTCAGGATGGTGTGTCCTATGGTGGAGAAATTGAGCAATGTACTATCTGTGGCAATGCTAATGATTGGAGATTGGCGCAAAGTTTCAGCACTCCGAACTATGTCACCGGCATGAATGTGACTTTGTCTGAAGATAAAAATTACCGTGTGCGGGTACGGGCATATGACAGCAATAAAAATCCGAGTGAATGGTCTAAAGAATATAGCTATTTCCGATTCAATTCGGTGTTACCTAAAACCGCCGTGGTGAGCCCGATTAACCGCAGTGTGGTGAGTGATCCGGCCGGACGAATGTCGTTGGCCTGGACGAATGTCGCTGGCGCGCATCATTATGTCATTGAGTATGAATTTGATTATTGCTGCAATACGAATAGTTCCAGGCAGTGGTCGGGT
>CAZXIF010000090.1:0-7174 GCA_964640395.1 uncultured Gammaproteobacteria bacterium
AAATTTTGATTGTCAGCCCGGAACTGAGCTCACTCGCGGTGGTGATTGAAATTCCGGCCATGACGGACGTGTTTAAATCAGTGTTTGAGATGTTGTGGGAGATGGTGGGGCAGAACGGGTGTAGTCACTCATAGAAATAAAATAAAACAGGCTTTAAAGCCTGTTTTATCCCTGAGCGGGCAGCGGGAATCGAACCCGCGTGTAGAGTTTGGAAAACTCCCATAATAACCACTATATGATGCCCGCGGGTTGAAATTTTAAATCTCAAATACGAAATCCGAAACATGATCCGAAACTTCGTAATTCGCTCTTTCAGAGCCTTTACAGTATAATAAAAACGGCTAAAAAGTCAATAACCTAGAATGTAACTATTCAGTTCTTTCCTGTCCACCGTTAATTCCCTCCTTGAGGAGGGTAGGGAGATGTAAAAACGTTGGCCAACATCCCCCGCGCCCCCCTCAAGGGGGGATTTGGGAAAGAACTGAATAGTTACCCTAGAATAGGGTACACGATACACATATTACGATACACGAAACAATTGTATCGTTTTACGTGTATCGTGTATCGTATAATTACTATGGAGCTTCTCTTTAAAATCTTCTTCGCTCACCCCTTTCTCCTTGGCTACCTGGGTCTCATAAACCTGCTGACTCTGCTGGTCTACGGTATTGATAAGGTCTACGCGCGCGCCCATGCCTGGCGGATATCTGAGCGAACATTACTTTTGCTGGCTTTAGCGGGGGGTAGCCCGGGGGCCTTGGCCGGTATTTACCTGTTTCGTCACAAGAACCGAAAGAGCATTTTTTTGCTTTACTTCAGCGTAATTTTGATAGTCCAGTTAGTCCTTATTGCCTACTATTTATCCCCGGTGACGATACAGCTCTATGAACCGTTGGTTATGACCTATTGATTGATTGACAAAATTTTAAACTCATGATATATTGCTGGCCGAATTGATTGGCTCCCTGGCCAGTCACTTAACATAACTTTAATACTATGGGAGTCAACCAAGACCTAGACGATGATTGGCCAAAGGATGCCGGTGGCAATGACGATGATGAAGAGATGAAAGATGACGACGATAAAGCCGCCAAAAATAAAAGCGACGATGAGGACGAAGATGAGGATGACGTGGTATAATATTAGTTTGCCCGAGCCGAATAATCACCTGTTTCGGTGTTCACCAGGACTTCTTCACCTTCTTTAATGAAAATGGGCGCTTGAATGCGTAGGCCATTATCAAGGACGATTTCTTTGGTCACATTGCCGCTGGCGCTATCGCCTTTTACGGCCGGAGGCGCTTCGACTACTTTGTATTTAATTTTCTTGGGCAATTCCAGATTGACCGGACGTTCTTCGTACACCCCGATCACCACATCGATGCCTTCTTTTAGATATTTACCGGCCTCCCCTACCAGGTCGCCATTCATCTCGAACTGTTCGTAGTTGTTCATGTTCATGAACGCGAAGTTATCGCCGGTTTTGTATAGAAACTGCATGGTCTGGAATTGGACGCTGACGATGTCGATGGTTTCGCTGGTTTTGTAAGTGATTTCGATCACCTTGCCATTGCCCAAATTTTTCATGCGAGTGCGCACGAAGGCGGCTCCCTTGCCGGGGTTCACGTGCTGAAATTCGACCACGACATAGAGGTCATTTTGGTGGCGGATAACGATGCCTTTGCGGACGTCGGAAGTTGAGGCCATAATTGTAAAAATTTCAAATTTATAATTTGTTTCCTTTCAGTCAATAAATGCAATTTCTCAACAATTTCTAATGTATCAATTTTTAATGTTTTAAACATTGATACATTTTTGCATTGAAAATTGTTTAAAAATTAGAAATTGAAAATTGAAAATTATTTTATAATCAATTGATCCCCTACACTCTGGAACAGCACTTCATTCAAATTCCTCGCTCCAGTGAACAACATTACCATACGGTCTACCCCTAAGGCAATACCTCCGGCCGTCGCCCTGCGGGCTATGGCAGGCAAGCCCGCCTCCGTACTATTGGCTGGGTTCTTAGCTGGAATACCGGATTCCAGGGCAGCGATAAAATCTGGGTCGACTGGCCAGGTGGGTTTGCCTAATTTTTGCCGGAGCGCTTGGTCGGCGGTGAGGCGCGTTTGTTGCTCGACCGGGTCGGTAAGCTCGCCAAAGCCGTTGGCTAATTCCAGGCCGCCGACATAGAGTTCGGCGCGCTCGGCGTAGCGGGGGTCGTAGGCGCAGACGCGTGAGAGCGAGCACATCCGGGTCGGGTAGTCGTATACGAAGGTGGGGCGCTCTAGGCCGAGGTATGGTTCGATCTTATTCAAAAAAATTTTAAAGAATAGGTCTTCGTACTCATCAGCGTCAGTGAATGGGAAGCCGAGTTTTTGAGACAATTTTTGTAGCGGTTCGATTTCTAGATACAGATCCAGGTCTACTCCTAGATAATCTAGCCATAATTGTTTCATGGTTTTCTTTTCCCACGATTCATTTATAATTATCTCTTTATTTCTATATCTTAACTTATCAAAACCTAGCTTTATTCCGACATATTTAAACAAAGATTCAGCGTCATTCATTATCTCGGCCAGGGTCCCGGGGGCGCGGTACCATTCAAGCAGGGTAAACTCGGTATTGTGCGTGCCATCGCCCCACGCTTCATAATCGCGAAAGCATTTGGCCAGTTGGAAAATTTTGGGGAATCCGGCGGCCAGTAATTTTTTCATGGCGAATTCAGGCGACGTGTGCAGATAAAATGGTTCGGGTCGGCCGAGCGGGTCGTGCAATGTCACTGGCACGGGGTGGAGATAGGGTTCTTGACCCGGATAACGCAGAGCAATCGGAGTGTCGGTTTCTTGAAAATTCTGCGACCAGAAAAACTCTCGGACCAATCTAATGATGTCGAGGCGGGCAGTATAGGCGGTCTTGAGACGTGGATTGTCTTTGAGTTCCTTCCAAACAACCATAGCGAGACCTGATTACAAATATCCCGATTGAGTCGGGATATTTGGTAAGGGAATATCTTTAAAATTATTTATTTCGCTGTATAGGGCATCAAGGCAGCCTGGCGCGCGCGTTTGACGGCGTTACTGACTTGACGTTGGTGGGTGGCGCAGAGGCCACTGCGGCGGCGCGGGGCGATCTTCATGTAGGAAGAGACAAAGCGGCGCAGGGTGCCGATATCTTTGTAATCAACGATGAGTTTGTTGTTGGTGCAGTAGTAGCAACCTTTGGGGCGGGAATTATTTTTTTGTGGCGTATTCTGATTCATAAGTTATGTAGAGTTTGAAAGATTGATTAATTTACGATACACGATACACATAAAACGATACAATCGTATTGTGTATCGTATTACGTGTATCGTGTATCGTATTACGTGTATCGTATTACGTGTATCGTGTATCGTGTATCCTGTTAAAATGGAATATCTTCGACTTTGATTTCTTCTTCGATGACTTCGGCCGGGGCGCTGTCTTGGTAGGTAGGTTCGGATGAGGTTGGACTACTCGGAGCCATCGCTTCACCGCCACTACCGGTAGATTTACTGCCGAGCATGATCATGTTGTCGGCCACTACCTCGGTGCGGTAGCGCTTGATGCCGTCTTGTCCGGTCCAGTCGCGGGTTTGTAAGCGGCCTTCGATATAGACTTGGCCACCTTTGCGCAGGTATTGGTTGGCAATTTCGGCCAATTTGCTCCACATGACGACGTTGTGAAATTCGCTTTGTTTCTGTTTCTGGCCTTGGGCATCGGTCCAAGCTCGGTTGGTAGCGATACTAAAACTGCATACCGCTTTGCCGGTAGTGGTATTGCGTAATTCCGGGTCGCGGGTCAGGCGGCCGATGAGCATGACTTTGTTGAGATCCATATGATTAGCTAATTAGCTTGTTAGCTTATTAGCAAAGTAGCTTCTTAACTTATTAGGGACGTTAAGTGTCTTCCTAATAAGCTAATCAGCTAAAAAGCTAAGAAGCTGGAGTTTACACTCCGGGAATAATATTGTCGCCGCTCAAGATTTCGTCCAGTTTTTTAGTGATTTCTTCCATGTCGAGCGGGTCTGGCTTTATTGAAGAATGTGGGATTACCTCAGCCATTGGCTTGTCTGGGGTAGCTACCATCGTAGGCTGCACGGGAGTGGCGGCTCCGACTGAAGCCGGCACTTTCATCAGCGGCGCTTTTTCCATGAGTGGAGTTGCGCCAAGGTTGTCCATGCTATAGGCAATTTTTTGCGTGGCGGTGAGGGTGGTATTGAAGTTGGTTACCATCGTGCGCAGCACATCGCGTAACAGCGATAGCTTGGTTTCGAGCACTTTGAGCGGAGCCGGGTCGGCGCTAAAGACCAGGGTATAAAAATAACCATAGCGAATCTGTTTGATCGGATAGGCCAGACGATTTTTGCCGATAGTCGTAAGCTCTACGTGTTCGGCATACTCTTTGACCATGGCTACCATTTCGGCAGCTCTGGTTTCGGCTTGTTTTTCGTCCAAGGTTCCGGGTAAAATTAACAATAACTCGTATTTATTCATACCAGACTAATTTTTAATAGACAAAGCGTTGTGTTTGGCTCTCCGGAGCGGCGGATGCCAAACTAAAAAGGCAGTTATAAACCCGATTCCAGCCTATCTGCGGTGAAGCAGGGTCGATTAGAAGGCCACGAACGGGGTTTTGTGAGCAGATTAGACTCAGCTGTCTTCCATAATAAGTAGAATAATACTAGCTAACTTGCTAAAAAAAGTCAACAGCTATCAATCAAAATGATTTTTTTACTCTCAAGCAATTCAACTGTCTTATTTTTATTTTAAAGCTGCCCTAATGCCTGTTCAATTAGCTGACCGAGATTGACCGTACCGCCCTTCTTCTGTAATTGCGGGAGTGCCTCAGCCAATACTTTTCTTGTTTGTTCAATGACTGCTGCCGGCGTGGACATGCCTTCGGTGATAAATTCTTGAGCATCTTTGTTTTGAGCCACAGCTTCAACTATTGCATTCCAGCTTTCGGCAAATTTACCTATCCATCCCGGATCATAATCCGGCACCAAACTTTCGGCCTTTTCGTACATTTTCTTTATACTGGAACGTAAGGTCTGAATTTTACCGCGCAAACTAGCCGGACGAGCTGTCGCTTCATTTATTTGTCGTTCCAAATCTCGAAGTGTAGTTTGTAATTCTTTGGAGCGGTCATAAATTCCCACTAGGTCTTTCTGTTTATCGGTCAATTTACCACCTGCCTTTGGTTTTTCTCCGAGCGACTTAGTGCCATCGAGTAATGTTTTTAAGATTGCCAAGTCGTTCATGAACCCAGTTCGAACTGTTTCAGTCATTTCCTCTTCTGCTTGTTCAACTTTTGATTTCACTGGTTCTGGGGTAGGTCGTACTTCCGTTTTCGCCCCAACTTTACCCTGATTTTTTTGTTTGGCTTGCGCGCGTTCAAATAATCCTCCTCCAAAGCCAGTTCCCTGTGCTGACGCGGCCGGAACAGCATCTTGATAGTAAGTTGTCGTACGGTCGTCAGTCCTATCGAGGTTATACCCTTCAATTAGTACTGTTGGCACAAAAGTACTGTCCGCGCCTTCCGTAACCTGCATCACATTATCTGCGTCTCGGGAAACGATAAACATCCCGTCCGGCAAGCGATACTCGATGCCATCTTTTCCGCTGCCATACACGAGCGTAATCCTGTTACCATCAGCTCGCAGAAAACGGCTCGACGCACCGATTGGAATCGTTCGCGGATTTGTCTCCAAGCTGGAGCGATCTGACAGATTTCCCGCTTGAATAATTCGACCATGCTCTACAATCAGCAATTGAGTGTAGCCACTATCTTTCCCTGCTAGCATGTCTCTCATGAATCTTCGATTTTTAGCATCAGCCACTTTTTCTTTAGGTGCTAAAAACGTCCGCACACTTTCCAACAGGGTACGCGCTTTAGCCGGATCAGGTATTTTATCTTGGTCATACCTATTGGTTAACTCAAGTAACTGGCACGCCTCATTCCACATGGCCAGATAGCTGTCATACTCGGCCTCGGTAATGCCATACTCAACATACGCAGAACTTAATTTTTCCTCTGCCAACTCCTGGATTTGGTTGCGCAAACCGACTACTTCGGGAAGGATCCGCAACGATTGTTCCCTAGTAATCTTACGCTCGTTGATAAAACTTTGTATGCCCTGCAAAAGAACGGCGGCTTGCCGGGGATCAGCATCGGCTTTGACTGAACCATAATAATCTTTTAACAAAGCCCTGGCTTCAGGCAGTCGGCTTTGAAATAATTCACGGGCTTCATCACGATTTATTCCCAGCGCCGTTCGCTTGGCTTGGTCATCGTATAGCTCTTTTACGACAACTTCCACCTGTTCTAGTAATCTAAGCGCCGGCTCCAGACTAACTTCTCTATCTCGACGGCGTTGTTCTTCTGTGTCAGCCTTAATTTTTTGTTGCAACGTCTCCTGGTCCTTACTGTCGGCCTCCGCCTGATTGGCGAAATATTCAATATAATAGGCATTTTCGTAGCTTTCCTTGGCCTGATTATAATTTCGTACTACTACTATGGCTGGGTAACTTAAAACTGGTTGTCCCTTATAATCATGCGCGTATGGTAACGGGGTAACTCCCAGGCTCGCTATCGTAGGGAGCGGCTGTAACGCTTCAATTGAAATAAACTGGTTGTCTGGTTTTTCAGTCCAAGCATTCCAGGTTTGTTTAATATTAAACTCATCTACTTTTGCTTTCAAAACTTCAATCTCTTGGTCTTCAAAGTGATTGTGATAATCACATTCTACCCTAAGCAGTAAAGTTAAAGGCTGGTCTGAAGTGCCGAGAGCAGAAATGTCCTCAGCTATCAAAGACATTACATTCTCTGGAGGGAGACTAATGGTGGCTTTAAATTCTTCGGTCTTATTTCCATAATAAGAAGTCTCGGCTGGGCGATAGGAGTAGCTCACTTCATAAGAAACGTTCTTAATAATTACCGACGTAGGATAAAACGTATCAATCTCTGTCTTTAATTCGGGATAATAAAAATCGCTGACAGATAAACGTAGTCGATCATCAATTGCTTCGGCCTGTTGCCGGCTACCCACGCTGCCTAAGGGGACTTAAATAAATAACAACTTCAACTCCCTCTCGGTTTTATCGTATAGTTCCATTCGCCATGGAAGGCATCCGGTATGAGCCGGATAGTCTT
>CAZXIF010000091.1:0-5707 GCA_964640395.1 uncultured Gammaproteobacteria bacterium
ATTGCTAAATTGTCAAATTGTTAGTGATTATTGGGTAGGGCTCCCTCTCCAGTGTGAGGTTCGCTTGGGATAACTGGGGGTGACTCTTTGTAGACCCAATATTTGTAGAGTAAGAAATTCCAGCTGATTGCTAGCATGATATTGGCGGTACGGGCCAGTATATAGTGGACGCCCAGTTGTTGGCTTATTACCCAGATCCACAGGGTGGAAAACAGGTAGTTGCTGCCGGCTACGATGAAAAATCGGACCAGCTGTCGGTGGGCAATACCGGTTGATTTGAATGACCAAAAGCGATTCAGTAGGAATACGTAGATTATAATAATGGGTTGATTCAGCACTACGCTAGTGGTCTGAGTGAAGCCAGCCTGTTCTTTAAAAACGTATAATGTGCCAATATCGAGCAGATAGGCGCTGACCCCGATAGTAAAGTAGCGGATGAATTGGTCGCGGTGGTTCCAAAATTGGAGGAGGAATTTTTTGAGCATAGGGCTATTCTATTACCGCTTTTATTCTTCGTACTCCAGCACTCACCGCTTCTTCTTTAGTAATCTTGAATTTGCCGATGAGGCCGGTGTGTTCGACGTGAGGACCGCCACAGACCTCACGGCTGTAGGTGGGGGTGGTAGGGTCGGCGGTGGCCGGGGTATTCGTATCCCCTACTGTGTATACCTTCACTTTGGCTTGGTATTTGTCTTCAAATAGGCCGATGGCTCCTTTGGCTTTGGCTTCTTCAAAGGTCATTTCTTGCCAACTGACCGGATAATCACGGGCGATAGCGGCATTGACCAGGGCTTCAGCTGCGCGGACTTGTTCGGGGGTGACTTTTTGGGGGTGCGCGAAATCAAAACGCATGCGTTCTTGGGTGATGTTGCTACCGCGCTGGGTGGCGTGAGGGCCGAGAATTTTGAGCAGAGTGGCGTGTAATAAGTGGGTAGCCGTGTGGTAGCGAGTGGAAATTTCACTGTGATCGGCTAGGCCACCAGCGAATTTTTGTTCGGCTCCGGCGCGGGATAATTCTTGGTGGGCTTTGAAGGCGGCTTCGAAGCCACCTACATCCACTATTAGACCATTTTCTAGCGCGAGTTCCTGAGTGATTTCCAGCGGGAAGCCGTAGGTGTCGTAAAGTTTGAAGGCATGTTTGCCGGAAATTTCCTTGATCATCAGACCGGTTTTTTCGAAGGCCAATCTGAATCCATTTACCAATTTTTCAAATTCTTTTAGACCTTGTTCGATGGTATTGCGGAATTTACTTTCTTCACGGGCCATCTCGGTGAGGATAAAATCTTTATTTTTTAGCACTTCGGGGTATACGTCCTGGAAAATTTCGATGACGGTTTCGGCGATGCGGCTGGTGAAGTTATCCTGGATATTGATGATCCGGCCGTAGCGGATAGCGCGGCGAATGAGGCGGCGTACGATGTAGCCTTGGTCGGTGTTGCTGGGGGCGGCACCGTTGTTTTCACTCATGATCATCGTGGCGGTGCGCAAGTGATCCGCGATAATGCGCATAGCTTTGGTAACGGCTATACTCTCAATATATTCATAGCCGGATATATCCTGGATCTTTTTGATCAGTGGCCAGAAAGTGTCGATCTGAAATACATCGGCGTAGCCATTTAAGACCATCAGAGTGCGTTCTAATCCCATGCCGGTATCGACATTTTTTTGTTCTAACTGTTCATAGACGCCGGGAGCGGTTTTGTTGTATTGCATGAAGACATCGTTCCAGATTTCTAGCCAGTTATCTTCTTCGCTACCGGGGTGACTACTCTGCGGCGGAAACTCCCCTTCTCCCATCCAATAAAACATTTCCGTATCCGGTCCGCAGGGGCCGGTTTGTCCGGCGGGACCCCACCAGTTGTGTTTGCTTTCAAAAACACCCCCGGGTAAATAAGCAATCTTATCTTCCGGTCTGCCGGTTTGCCTCCAGATCTCGGCAGCTTCGTCATCTTTCGGAAGCTGTGGTACGCGTTCATCGCCACCAAATACGGTCACGGCTAGTTTACGCGGATCAATACCTAGCCAGTCTGGCGAAGTGAGAAATTCCCAACTCCACTCAATCGCTTCGGTTTTAAAGTAGTCACCGAGAGACCAGTTCCCAAGCATTTCAAAAAAAGTATCATGACGATTGTCCCCGACTTCGTCGATATCCTGCGTGCGGATACATTTTTGAACATTGACGAGGCGGCTGCCGGCCGGGTGAGTTTGCCCCATCAGGTACGGAACGAGCGGGTGCATGCCGGCGGTGGTGAAGAGAACTGTCGGATCATTGTCCGGAATTAGCGAAGCAGACGGGATCACGGCGTGGCCTTTACTTTTAAAGAAGTCGAGATATTTTTGACGGAGTTCTTTCGAAGTAATCATACCTATAAAGCTGTTTTTTCTAAGCTAAATTTGCCGCTATTTTCTACTACAGAATAACGGAAGATTTGCCGTGTGTCATAATTTTGTTCAGTGACTGAGCCATCTTTCTGTAGGCTAAAAGCGGCAGAGTTGGAAGTGAGCGGACGATGAAACAGTTCGCCTTGGAATAATAACGTTGGGTTGGCCGATAAGGTTACTCCCGGATTTTTAGCATACATGGTATAGAGATTTTTGGTATTGGATGATTTGAGATCCGCGCCCCGGAAATTTTCTAAAATAAATAAGCGGGAGTTAGTTTCGGCAAAGGTACATAGCCCCAGCGGCCGGTAAGAGTACTGGCCAATACTTGGCAGTAGCGAACATGGGTCGAAGGCCACGGAGTTGCTAACTTCTCTTAAAGCCGCGCCAAAATGCTCGTCCTGCTGCCGCGCAGTAGTGAGGGTTTGGAATCCAGGCTGCAACTGTAATTCTTTTAGTGATTGTTTGATGGCGGCATCATTCCAGTGCCATTCGCGCCAATTGTCGCGCGTGGCGAGAGTGCTGGAGGCCCGATCGTAAATTTCAACTAGGGTCAGTTTTTCGGTGAAAGAAAGATTTTGGATTTTGGCCGGTTGCAGTAGCAGTGTATTTAGGGCGGGAAGCGTGTCGAGGGATAGGCTGGAAAGATAGATGAGATCCAAGGTTGAGGTGGAAGTGGATTGGGTTGCGCTCAGGAAACGGGCGACATTCTTTTTGGCGATCAAGCCGTCGACATTGTGGATGCTTACCAAGGTTATAGCCAGCAATGCGAGAGCGAAGGATCCATGGACTAAGCGTGGGAAAGTGAGCCTCTTTAATACTACAGCCAAGGCCATCAGCGCCATGAGACTAAATAAAATATAGATCGTCCACTCCACATATAGGCGCAGTACCGTGAAGCCATAGGCTGATTGGTATAGGTACATTCTTTTGAGGGCGGATGCGCCGATGACGCTGACCTGGGACAACAGCAGCAGTTGTAAACTGGCTAAAACCAGGGAGCGTCCTTGCGCATGATGCGAACGCTGGGCGATGAGTAGTAGTAAAGCTGCGAGAGCCATGACTGCCACCAACTGGAAAAATCCTTGGCGAGCGTAGTCAGCGAATATGAGACCCTTTTCGAGTACGAAATTCCAGTCACCAAATAAATAACGCAATTGGATGCTAATGAAGGCCAAAAATAGCACGTTTAACAAACCTAATACTACGTTAACAATAGTGGCATCGAGTCCTTTCCCAGTGGTCAGGGGAGCTTCCAGCGCATAGTTTGGCCGCAGGGTAACATACAACAGGCTTCCCAAAAACCAAGCCATGAGTACCGTACGGAAAATTCTCCAAAATAGGCTTGGTTCGATTTTGAAATGAAATAATTGCGCGATCCAGCTGTTGAATACCGCATCGGCGGAAGCAAACAACGAGCCAAAGATAACTAGCAGCGGCAGGGCAATGATGATGCCCCAGGCAATTTTGCGGTAGATGGCTTTGTCTTCACTTTCTTTGGCGCGGAACAGATCCCGATACATGTGGCCCCACTGTTCGAAAGGTAGATCGGGGTGACGCAGTACTGGCAATGATAAAATACGGAAGGGTTCCGCCTTCGGCGATAGGCTGATGGTGACGGCTAAAAAAAGCAATGTGAGTATACTGAAGCACAGCATGTATCCTTGGGCCAGGTCGTTGTTATACGTTACGGCGGCGAAGCTAAACGCAATCAGTGGAAGTAATAGCAAACCAACCCAGGTGGTGACGGCCCGTTTGCGAAATTCCAGGAGCAGTCCTAAGCCAGCGAGACCGGCTGCGGTAAAAAGCGACACATTCAAACCCGCCGACTGTTTCCAAAATAATTGGTCATACAGTACGGCGAGCACTAGTGTGAAGGCCAGGATAGAAAGGCGGAATTTACGTGAAGAAAAAAGGGAGGTGGTGGACATATAGTCTTTAGGGCAGAGCATTACGTATTAATTCTACTTTTTCAGGTGGAAAATTTTCAAGTGCTGCTCTTCCATCTTCTCCGGTAGTTTCGCTAAGGTCTAGATATTCCAGACCCGAGCCTTGGCCTTTTTCGTTAGTCATAGGTAAAAAAATTTAATTAACTGATAACTCCCCCACCCAAGCATTTTTGACCTTTATCCTCCTTCGCTGAAACTACGGCGAACGCGTAAAAAACGGCAAATTGGCCTGGGGTGATGGCGCGTTGGGGTTCGGCGCAGGTTATCGCTAACATCCCCCTCGCCCCCCTCAAGGGGGGATTTGTTCCTTGTTCCTTGTTCCTTGTTCCTTCCACAACACACTGTTGCAGGGGTTGGCGATGGCGAAATCGTACTTGGCATTTTAGCGGTAAAACGGGTGTTTGTCCACTGATCCAGTGCATGTCACTTAGCTCAATGGCTTTTTTGTATAACAAAGGGTCGTCTTCGTGGCCGACGATGAGTTCGTTGGTAGCGTGGTTTTTGGCGAGGACATACAGTGGCTTTGTATCATCTTGTTTTTTTTGAACGAAGGGATTCCTCCGCTCGCGCGAGCTCGGTCGGAATGACAGGCCATAACGTTGGCCGATCGTGTAAAAGGGTAAGCCGTCGTGCTGGCCAATCGGTAGGGGTTGAAAATTTTCAACCCCTACGACGTTGGTTTGACGTGCATACATAATAATATTTCCAGTCTTAGTCTTGATTTTGGTCTTTAAAAATTCTTTCATGGGTACTTCACCTACGAAGCAAATTCCCATGCTTTCTTCCTTGTCGGCGACGGGTAAATTGAATTTTTTAGCCAGCTCTCTGACTTCTGGTTTGGTGTAGTCCCCTATCGGAAACATGGCGTGCTGAAGTTGTTCCTGCGAAAGTTGATGGAGGAAATAGGTTTGGTCTTTGTTGGTGTCTTTGGCTTGAACGAGAGCGAACATCCCCCCGCCACCCCCTTCAAAGGGGGATTTGGCCATTCCCTCCTTGAGGAGGGCGCGGGAGATGTTCTCTGGCGTTTTTCTGGCATAGTGTCCGGTGGCTAAAAAATCAAATCCTAATTCGCGCGCTTTGTCGAGCCAGCTGCCGAATTTAATATATTTATTGCACAGGACATCGGGGTTTGGGGTACGTCCGGCGCTGTATTCGGCAAATAAATAATCCAAGACTGAGGCTTGGTACTCTTTGGTAAAATCGAATTTTAATAGTGGAATGCCGAGTGTGGCGGCGACTCGGGCGGCGTCTTGGTAATCGTGCACCCAGCAGGATTCACCAGTGGTGTTTTGGCCTTCGTAGTTGACCATGTAGGCTCCAGTAACAGCGTACCCTTGTTCCAATAATAAAGCGGCGGCGACAGCGGAGTCGACGCC
>CAZXIF010000092.1:0-4831 GCA_964640395.1 uncultured Gammaproteobacteria bacterium
GGAAATTAAAAATTGGAAATTATGGCTAGGCATGTTCCGGTATTGATGAAAGAAGTGATTGAGGGGTTGGGGCTGAAGAAAGGGGCTCATGTTATCGACGGTACGCTGGGCGATGGGGGACATAGCGAAGCGATATTGCAAGTCATCGGACCGAAGGGAAGGCTCTTGGGTATTGACGCTGATGCCGAGTCACTCTTACGCGCCAAGCAGTATCTGTACCAGTGGCAAGATCAAGTGACGTTTGTACGGGATAATTTTGTTAATTTGAGTGAGATTGTGAAACAACATGATTTTGCTCCAGTCAATGGAATTTTATTGGATTTAGGCTGGTCTAGCCCGCAGTTTGCAGAGCGGGGGCGGGGATTCAGTTTCGAGAAGGATGAACCGCTTGATATGAGATACGCGGGTGAAAATCCGAAATCCGCATTTCTCGACCGTAGGGAGACAATCCGAAATCCGAAATTTGAGACAGCAGCACAGATTTTGAATAATTTTGCACTAAATGAACTAATCGATATTTTTCATCGCTTTGGGGAAGAGAAGTATGGCCGGACGATCGCGGAGTCGATTGTGCGAGAGCGACGAAAGGCACCGATTGAACGAACTGGACAGTTGGTAGAGCTGATTTTGGAAGTATACCGGGAAAAATTGAATAGTAAAAAAGAGGTGCCGTGGATAGGGGGTATTCATCCGGCGACGAAGATTTTTCAGGCGCTGCGGATAGCCGTGAATGACGAATTGGCGGTGCTGGAATCGGTGTTGCCTCAGGCGATCGACTGTTTGGCTCCAGGCGGGAGGCTGGCGATAATTAGTTTCCATTCTTTGGAAGATAGGATTGTGAAGCATTATTTTAGACAACCAATGTTGGCGGATACGATCAGAATTATTACAAAAAAACCTATCGTTGCTAGCGAGGCAGAGGTATTGCAGAATCCTAGGTCGCGCAGCGCGAAATTGAGGGTGGTAGAGAAGAAATAACTTTATTCATTAAGGTAGTATATGCGGCTCAAACGGCAGTTGGAATATCAGACTCATCATTTTTTACACTTTTTGCGAACGGTGGAGTTGCCAGTGTGGCTTTTATACCCAAGACTTAAACGTGGATTGTTGCTGGCGATGGTGGTTTTGGTGATTGGGTATGTAGTACAGATGAGTTCGCTGTCTACCAGCGGCTATGTGATCCAGGATTTTGAAAAACAGATCGCGGTACTCAAGGTGGAGCAACAAAAATTGGATGTGGCGGTGGCTAGCGGACGCTCGATGGCCAGTATCCAAGAGCGTTTACCACAGCTGCATTTGACTAAGATTACGAAGATCAAACATTTACAGCCCACCAGCCAAACGGCGCTGGCTCGCTGATACGTAGTGCATAGTTTTTTGATTATGTTATACTAACTACCAACTTTAAGGGTTGGTAGTTTTTTTAGGTAGTATGGTGGTTTTATTGGTAGCGTTTGTTTTGTCGGCAGTTATCACTTTTGGTATACGACGGCTGGCCGTGGCGTTTGAAATTGTCAGTTGGCCAGATGGAGATCGACGTCTTCATACGAAGGGGGTGCCACAATTGGGAGGAGTGGCTATTTTTTTATCATTTTGGTTGGTGGTCGGTTATTTGGCGGTTTTTACTGGTAGATTTCAGCCTCATATCCAAACTACGCAGCTCATCGGGGTGTTTATCGCCAGTTTGGTCTTGGTAATTATGGGTAGCATTGATGATTGGCGATCGCTGAGCCCCACCGTACGGTTGGCGGTTACGGCTCTAGCGACCATCATTGTTTTGGTAGGTGGCGTTGGCTTGGGACAGATTACCAATCCGTTTGGCGGGGTGTGGTATCTGGACAGGTGGAATATTTCCGTGCCGGGAGGGACGATAGTGATATTGGCTGATGGACTGGTATTTTGTTGGTTAATGGGCATGATGTATACGACGAAAATTCTGGATGGCCTGGATGGATTGGCAACCGGGATCGTGACGATTGGTCTGATCGTTATTTATTTTTTGACGGAGACGACCAAATTTTATCAGCCGGATGTGGGATTCTTAGCCCTGGTCGCGGCTGCGGTATTGCTTGGTTTTTTGGTTTTTAATTTTCATCCGGCGCGGATTTTTCTGGGTGAAGGGGGCAGTTTGCTCATTGGGTTGATCCTGGGCGTACTGGCGGTGATTTCCGGGGGAAAAATTGCGACGGCGCTACTGGTGATGGCGGTGCCGATTTTGGATCTGGTGCGGGTGATTTATGTGCGCTGGCGAGATGGGCGGTCGGTGTTTCAGGGGGATCGTGAGCATTTGCATTTTCGATTGCGGGATGCCGGTTTTTCGGAGCGGGGAGCGGTGTTGTTTTTGTACGCGGTGGCTTTGGTATTTGGAGTGACTACCTTATTTTTACAAAGTAAATTTAAGCTGATTACGCTGGTGGGTTTGGCTTTGGCGATGGGTTTGTTTGGGGTGTGGCTGGGTCGGGCGCCGCGGCGTAAAAATAAATCTTAGTTTTTTTGTATGTCATTTTTTTCTTCATCCCCGACTTCTTTTAAACGCTGGCATATCGTGATGTTGTTGGTTATTGTGGCGGTGTCACTGGGAGTAAGGGTATATGCCTGGCGTTGGCCACGGGGAGTCGTGAGTATTGCTGGACACCAGCTGTCAGTGTTGGTGGCTGATACTGACCAGCATCGTTTTCAGGGGCTTAGCAATCGGGACAGTTTGGAGAATTTCCAAGGGATGTTATTTATTTTCCCCAGGCGAGAGCAGCATACTATGGTTATGCGGGAGATGCGTTTTCCGCTCGATATTGTATGGTTGGATGGCAATACTATCGTAGACATTGCCCCCCAATTGCAGCCAGAACCGGACCGTAGTGAAGCGGAGTTAACGCCTTATCCCGGACGGGTGCCGTCTACGATGGTGTTAGAACTGCCAGCTGGTTTTGCCGAACAAAATGCCTTAAAAGTGGGCGATCGGGTGGTGGTAGCGTATTAGACCCTGCTTTGAATAATACACAGGATTTTAGTTGACAACTGTGGGGCTTTGGGCTATACTCCGGGGGTTAGTTTTTTAAAGAGTTTATATGCAGGCAGTAATTGCGACTGGTGGAAAACAGTATTGGGTTAAGACCGGTGATGTTTTGAAGGTAGAAAAATTGGTTGCCGACGAAGGCCAAAAGTTTAGCTTTAATGAAGTATTGTTCATGGCGGCGGATGATGGCAGTGACCTGAAGGTAGGTACGCCTACTTTGATGGGAACTTCTGTTGAAGCGGTGATTGTGAAGCAGGGGAAGCATCGGACGGTGCGGGTGGAGAAATTTAAGCGTAAGGTGCGGTATCATAAAGTGCATGGGCAGCGGCAGAGGTATACGGAAGTGAAGATTTCATAGCACAGATTTAGACAGATAGTAAGACGGATTAACACAGATGTGTTGAGGATTACACTGATTATATTGATTAAAAAACTGCTCTGTAGATTGAGCAGTTTTTTAATCTGTGTAATCCACTCACAATCCGTGTAATCCGTGTTATTTTTCGGTCCTTCCTTTGAGGGCGTTGCCGAGGGTGATTTCGTCGGCGTATTGGAGGTCGCTGCCCATGGGGAGGCCGCGGGCGAGGCGGGTGATTTTGAGGGCGGGTTTTAGTTTTTTGATGGCTTGTTCTAGGTAGAGGCGGGTGGTTTCGCCGGGGAGGTCGGGGTTGAGGGCGATGATAATTTCCTGTCCGTCGAAGGTTTGGATACGTTTGAGTAGTTCCGGTATCTTGGTTTGAGCCAGTTCTTCGCGGTCGGCACTTTCTATGGTGCCGCGTAGCACATGGTAGCGGCCGTGGTATTGTTTAGTTTTTTCTAGCGCGACGAGTTCGGGTGGGTTGGCGACGACACAGATCGTATTTGTGTCACGACGGGGATCGGCGCAGATGGGGCAGGGGGAAGAGTCGCTAAAATCCCAGCAGGTTTCGCAGCTCTTGACATTATCGATTAGTTCTTTGATGGCGAGGAGCAATTCGGTCGCTTCTTTTTTGCCTGATTTGAGCCAGTGAAATAAAAACTTCTCGGCGGTGTGTTGGCCGACGGTGGGAAGCTTTCGAAGTTGTTTAATCAGATTGTTAATTGAGGAGGAGTACATGGCAGAAATTTTTGCTCCAGTTTAAGGTTAATGACGAAATCCGAATGCTAAATATTGGACATTTTATTCGTCATTTAGCATTCGGATTTCGTCATTTCACTCGTCTTTATTTCCCCATCATTCCTGGCAAATCAAAGCCGCCCATGGATTGCATTTTGGTGGCGATGGTGCGTTGCATTTTTTTGAGGGCGTCGGCCTGGGCATCTTTTATGCCGCTAATGAGTTTGTCTTTTTTATCCGGACTCATGAGTTCGTCGTCGATGGCGAGGCCGCTGACCTGCATGTTGCCATCCATGGTTAAGACCACTTTGTCGCCGGCGGCTTTCACGGTGACGCTTTCGCCGGCTACTAGATCTTGCAGTTTTTTGCCTTGGTCGCGCAGGTCTTTGAATTGTTTAAGTTTAGAGAATACTGACATACTGTTAACTTAATAAATTAAATTATGTACGAAATACGAAAGACTACGAAATATACGAAAAGTTAATTAACAATTAGTTTCGCGTTTTTTGCAGTTTTCGTATTTCGTACATAATTAATACTCCGGGCCAGACTGGGCTTTGGCAAAGGCTGATTTTGGTTTCAGAACCACCGGAGCCGTGGAGGGGTTGCTTGGAGCAGAATAGTTATGGTCCAGGTTGCGGAACGAGGCCATGGCTTCGTTGAAGGCCATTTTGACGAGGCCAGTGGGGCCGTTGCGGTGTTTGGCGATGTGGATTTCGGCT
>CAZXIF010000093.1:0-15787 GCA_964640395.1 uncultured Gammaproteobacteria bacterium
TCATAGCGTGAGTCGAAGTTTTTCGATACACTGGATGGTATAATTCTTAACCCATCCAATCATATGAACAACCCGTCCACTCTCACCGGTCACTATGAGCAGCTCTTAAATCTAATCCGGCCTTGGCAAGTGGATGATATCAATCTTGATACCGAGAACAAAAGTCTGACCATCAAGGTAACTACCGATAAAGGCGCCAAATTGCCCTGCCCGACCTGCCAAAAGCCCTGCGCCAAGGAAGACCATCGGGAGACTCGTTCCTGGCGGCATTTAGACACCATGCAGTTTGCCACCATTATCACCGCCCGCATCCCCCGCATTTCCTGCCCCGAGCACGGTATTCTCTCGGTTGCCGTGCCCTGGGCAGGAATCTATTCTCGCTTTACCGAGCTGTTTGAACGCTTTGCGATTGACGTGATCATCGCGGCCAAGAGCCTCAAGGCCGCCGCCGAGCTCCTGCGTTTATCCTGGGACCAAATCCTCGAGATCGAGAAACGAGCGGTGGAGAGAGGACTCAACCGACGGAATAAGGTCGAAATGATCAAACACGTGGGCATCGACGAAAAGAACTTTCTCAAAGGGCACTCCTACGTTTCCACCCTCACCGACATCGACCAAGGCCGGGTGCTCGAGGTGGTGCCGGATCACACCGAGGTGGCGGCCACTGAGCTTTTAAACAAGCTGAGTGACCTACAGAAACCCCAAGTGGCAGCCGTGGCCATGGATATGTGGGTCGCGTTCAGGAACGCCGCCACAGCGGTCGTCCCGCAGGCCGATATCGTTCACGATAAGTACCACGTGTCCCAGTATCTGGGCAAAGCCGTGGACCAAGTCCGACGCAAGGAAAACAGCCGCTTAACCAAACAGGGCAAGGATGATCTGAAGGGCACCAAGTATCTTTGGCTCGCTAATCCCGATTCCTGGAGCAAGGAGAACAAAGCTACCTTTCGCGGGGCGGCTGAATCTTTCTTTAAAAAATGGTACTTTTGGTCCACTCACAGCAGGCTAAAACCGATTATCGACGTGGCCAAGATGCTGAAGCGTCATCTGGAAGGCATCCTCGCTTATCTCAAACACCATATCACCAATGCCGTGACTGAAGGCCTAAACTCGAAGATTCAGAATATCAAGTCCAACGCCAGAGGCTTCAGAAACTTTGATAATTACCGTGTCGCCATTTTATTCCACTGTGGGAAATTAAGTTTGTACCCATAGAATTGTCTAAAGAACCAAATCAAAAGATCGTGTATAGTCATTCCACATGTCAAGCTCTGTAACTGACTCCTCTTTAAGAGATGGATTCTCTAGCTGCATGGAATAAAAATAGGTATCCATGCCAGCCTCATAAATATTACTAAAAAAAGTATTTAAGGTAGTTAATTCTTTAAATCGCTCAGCCAGATACGTAGCCTCATGTATTTTTTTGTACGACATATAATTACTTAGAACCTGCATGATTTAACTTCGAACTACCCACAATAGCGCCGCAATCATCGCTCTTTAACAACCTATAGTATTTGCGCGAAAACCGTCCATAATGTACGCTTTCTGCGTATGGCCTATGGCGCGCAAAAAGTACAGGTAAAATTTAATTCCAATCGCTTAACGCACTTCGGCGGTGTCTATCTATTCCATCTGTTTTTGAAACAGATCGGCTGGCGACATCTCATTGGACGAGCTATCAAGTTTGAACAACGCAATTCACACTATACGATCGCTGAACAAATTTTCTCGCTACTCTACCCCATAATCTTGGGATTGAGTCGTATCGAGGTTTCCAAGTTGCTCGGCAACAATGGCGTATTCAAAATGTTGATTGGTCTCTCAAGTTTCCCCGATCCCACTACGCTACGCCGTTTTTTGGTACGTGGTTCAACCGAACTTTTGCCACAACTGATTCGCCTGCACGACCGATTGAGAAAATTTTTTATCAATCAAGTCGTGCCGGAGAAAAAATTGTTGGTGGATATGGACTCGACGGTCTGTACAATCTATGGCCATCAAGAAGGTACGGTAAAAGGGTACAATCCACGAGCCCGAGGACGACGGTCGTATCATCCCTTATTCTGTTTTGAAAGTATGAGCGGCACAAGTTTGCTCGGAACCCTGCGTCACGGCAATTCCTACACCTCGACTGGCGCCTTGGAGTATCTAGAAAAGTTCTTTCACTACTATCCAAGTAACGAATATTCAATCCGATTCCGAGGTGATTCTGGTTTTTACGACAAGGATATTGTGGCTTTTTTGAGCCAAAACAAGGCTGAATTTGTCATCGTTGCCGATATGACCGGTCCGTTAAAACGTTTGGTTACTGGTTTGCGTTACGCAGCGGCGACCGGCACGGAGAGTCGTTACAATTTTGCCGAAACAATGTACCAGCCAGCCAAGTGGGACAAACCCTATCGCTATTGTATCATCAGAAAAAAACTAGAATCGGAAGAATCTGATCAAACTACGCTCTTTACCGTCAACGCCTACAGCTACTCAGCGATCGTAACCAATCTCTCCATGACCCCAGCGAATATCTGGAAATTTTATAGTGGACGTGTCCAGTGTGAACGCGATATCCGCAGTCTGAAAGAGGATTACTATCTGGGCAACATTCCCACTAAAACATTTTCAGCCAACGCGCTGTATCTGGAAATCCTTCTATGGGCGTATGATCTCATTAAATGGTTTCAACGGCTGTGTTTGCCGGCACGTGATCATCACAAAACGTTGGCTACACTACGACAGGAGTTGCTCTTGATGCCAGGATCATTCGCCGTACACGGCAGTCGTCAGATTCTCCGATTTCCACGGAATGCGCCGCAACAAAAAACGTTCTGGTATGCCAAGGACAAGATCAATAAGTTGCAAGGTTTAAGTGATGTATTGTAAAGAACTACGCCAAACAATTTTATTAACTCACCAAATCCAGAGTGAAAAACCACTTTTTCACGCAGGATCTAAGTACATACTAACATTAATCAAGGCTAATTCTTAACTTTATTATATGGGAAGAGGAGTTGATCAAAAGACATATTTTGAGCTTACAGGAGAACATCAAACTGAAAGTCAAAGAAGTGTAGAGAATATCCAGGATTTTTTTGATTCTTTAAAAGAAAATACTGGTACATCAGTTCTCGATGCTCTTCAAGAGCTTGTGGAGCTGATCCAAAAGCATAATGTTGGTCTTCCGAAACTAAATCCTGCCGATGCCAGGCATGCTCAAGGAATTAATAAGGTCGAATTGATGATTGATGGTTCAAAATATCAAATTTTGCTGGAGCAAGATAGTGAGCATTTGTCTTTACATACAGTATCTAACGGAAATATGGTTATGGAATTTTGTATTTAAGTATGTTCAAACCTCTCCAAGAAACCCTCACATTCGACGACGTATTATTGGTGCCCCAAGCCTCCGATATTTTACCCAAAGATGCTGACCTTGGCACCTGGTTGACCCCAGACATCAAATTGCAACTGCCCTTTTTAAGCGCTCCCATGGATACCGTTACCGAGCACCAAATGGCCATTGCCATGGCGCTCGCCGGCGGCCTGGGTATTATCCATAAAAATTTGTCGATTGATGAACAAGTGCGCGAGGTAGAGCGCGTGAAACGGTTCGAGAATGGCTTTATTGAAAATCCAGTCACCGTAAAATCAGAAGATAAGATTAGTGTCGTGCAAAAATTGCGCGTCGAACTCGGTTACAAGAAAATTCCGGTCGTGGATAACAAAGGTATCCTCGTTGGTCTTATCAGTGACGTAGACTATTTTGCTCCAGATGACAATGATCTCATGGTCAAGTTCCGCATGCAAAGCGTGAATGAACTACTGGTCGGTAAAACGGGGATGCGCCTGGAAGAGGCCAACGACATGATTCGTAAAAATAAACTTAAAACACTCTGTATTGTAGATGCCGGAGGGAAATTGGTCAGTATTGTGACTCGTAAAGACATGGAGAAAAATGAACTCTATCCCGCCGCCGCAAAAAATACCGCCAAACAATTACGCGTCGGAGCTGCTGTCGGGGTGGGCGACGCTGGTTTTGAGCGGGCTGAAGCACTGATTCAGGCCGGAGTCGATGTTTTGGTGGTAGATACTGCACATGGACACTCAAGCGGGGTAGTCAACGCCGTAAAACGTCTGCGTAAACAGTATAAATATCAAGCCATCATCGCTGGCAATATCGCGACCAGCGCAGCGGCGCTCGCCTTAGCGAGCGCCGGAGCTAATGCCGTAAAAGTAGGCATCGGCCCAGGGTCCATCTGTACCACCCGCATTATTGCCGGAGTTGGCGTCCCGCAACTTTCCGCTATCCTCGACGTCGCCGCTGCTTTTAAAAAGATGAAGAAGCACCCGCTCATTATCGCCGACGGCGGCATCAAAACCTCCGGCGATATCGTCAAAGCCCTCGCTGCCGGTGCTGATACGGTCATGATGGGTAATATGTTTGCCGGTACCGACGAATCACCGGGTCGCGTCGAATATATTGATGGCCGTATGTTCAAAATATACCGGGGTATGGGCAGTATGGAAGCCATGGAGCGTGGCAGCAAAGACCGCTACGGCCAAGCCGAGGTCCGCGAAAAAACCAAATTTGTCCCCGAAGGTGTCAGCGGCCGCGTAGCCTACAAAGGCCCGGTCGAACGGATTCTCTATCAGCTCGCTGGCGGCCTAAGGAGCGGCATGGGCTACATCGGCGCCCGCACCGTGAAGGAATTGCACCAAAAAAGCGTACTAGTAAAAATCAGTAACGCCGGACTCAAAGAAAGTCATCCGCATGACCTGCGTGAAATGCGTTCTGCGCCGAATTATCGGGTAGGGGAGTAAGTTATCTTTTTCGCAACTCCATATGAGCATTCTGCAAATCTTCAAGCAGTTTGCTCTCGTCCACTAAATTATGATACCGGTTGCTAATAATAAACCGCCCGTTAATCATAAGATCCCGTACGCCGCGGCTGCCATGAGTAATCAAGTTGCTGACTAGTGTCTCAGGGTGTTCTTCGTCATAGGGGAGGAGCCCTCGGTCCTTCAATTTCCAAAAACACATATTCGCGGTAAAGCCCGGCATAATTTTGCCGAGTTTTTTTAATCCCAAGAGCTGCGCCGGTTGCGCGGTCAACAGGTTGAATAATTGTTCGTAAGAAATAATTTCCTTAGACTGGTGGAGCGTCTTCATCGCCAGCGCCTCGCTCAACAGATCAAGACGGCTTTTGCTGATTACACTATCAGTGCCGAGCGTCACTAGATGTTCAGCTTGCTCCGCGCAAAATTGCTGATAATTAAATTGTCCCGAGCGATGTAGTAAATTAGAAGTAGGCAAATGTACCACAATCGTCCGAGTTTTTTTGACCAAACGAATTTCCTCATTCGTCAGGTGCACCGCATGGCTAATGATGGTTCGTGGTCCGAGCAAATCATACTTACTGAGTACAGCGAGCGGGCGTTCACCGTACGTTTCCACGCACCGCTTCACGGTTTCTTCAGTTTCGGCGACGTGTACCGTAAAATAGGTTTTGTATTTTTTGAGTAGTTCGGCAATTTTTTTCAGCGTGGCCGGTTTAGCTTTCCAAACATAGTGCAAAGCAATACCTGGCGTCGTCACCGTATTGGTCTTTTTTAAATACTTCTCTACCAAAGCTGGCGTATTCTCCGGGTGAGAGTTGCTCGCTGCCGATAAGCAATTGATCACCTGTTGTCCCGATTCCTTGGCCGCCCTTTCAATCGGGTCAAATACCCCGTAGTGACTAAAAGTCGTGGTGATACCAGATTTTTGCTCTTCAGTCAGGTCGCCGAGTGCCCCGAGATAAAAATCATCAGTATCCATTTTTGCTTCCAGACTCGCCATGCCGCGCAGCGCTCCTTCCAAATTATCCTCAGCCAACGTCAGGGTTGAGCGGAGTAGATACATCGGCGGGTGCGCGTGTAAATTGATGAACCCAGGAGTCGCCACAATCCCACCTTTTTGTTCGGCGTCATAAATCAAGTCAACCGTTTTGAGGTCAACCATCTGGGCAAGTGTTTCTTTGGGAAATTGTTTAATTATTTTCCCATTATCGATAAGCAGCGATTGATTGGGCAATACTTGTAATTTTCCCCGCTCATCCATGGTAATAATAAAACGTAGTCCATGAATCAATACCCGCCGTGGTTCATGGCCAGTTTTAAGCACGTTATAACGAGGGGAGCGCGAAAAATTATCCATAATTAATGTTTAAAACAACGCGTGCCCGTAAACACCATGGCTATCCCATGCTCATTGCACGCGTCAATCACTTCCTGGTCTTTTACCGACCCACCCGGCTGAATAATCGCCGTAATACCGGCCTGCCCGTCCGGTAGGCGGGTGCCCGCCAGTTTATCAATACTATCTCGAAAAGGAAAGAAAGCATCCGACGCTAAAATTGAACCAGACAACCTATCGCCAGATTTCTTAAGCGCAATATCCACTGCGTCCACGCGTGAAACCTGTCCCACGCCTACCCCAACCGTCGCATTGTCTTTGGCGATCAAGATGGCGTTTGATTTCATATGTTTCAAGACTGACCAAGCAAAGAGCATGGTTTGAATTTCCGCGGCAGTCGGCTGCTTAGTAGTGACTATTTTTAGGTCCGTTTCAGTAATAATTTTTACATCGGTCTCTTGCGCAAGTAATCCACCCTCTATAAAGCGATATTCAAGCCGTCCAAGATTTTTTGAGGAGGGCAGGCTCCCCATTTCCAAAACGCGCAAGTTCTTCTTGGTCGCCAAAATCTGCAATGCTTCTGGTTCAAAGCCCGGCGCCATCACGATCTCGGCAAATACGTTGACAATTTCCGTGGCAATTTCTTTCGTACAGGGGCGATTCAAGCAAATCACACCGCCAAAGGCAGACAGCGCATCGGCGTTATAGGCTCGTTTGAACACCTCGGTAATATCACTTCCCACCGCCACCCCACAAGGGTTAGCATGCTTCACCACCACACAGGCCGGATCAGTAAATTCACGAGTGAGCGCGAGCGCGCTGTTCGCATCATTAATATTATTGTAAGATAGTTGCTTGCCTTGATGAATGATCGCGTTTAAGATGTTCGATTCTTTATTAAATGGTTCCTGATACACACAAGCCGCTTGATGTGGATTTTCCCCATAGCGCACATCATAGAGTTTTTTATAAGTGAGAATAAGCGGGTCGGGAAAAGTTGCGTCATTGCGAGGAAGCTGGTTCGCACCGGCTGACGTCGCAATCCCGTCGGAAGTAGTGCTCAGTATGTTAGAAGGTTGGTTCTGGAAATTGGGGGATTGCGACGTCGTTCGTTCCTCACTCCTCGCAATGACGCTGTTAAAATAATTGTAAATCAAACTGTCATATGCCGCCGTATGCCCAAAGGCCTTAGCTGAGAATTTCTTCCGCGTCGCAAGTGTCAGTCCACTCTGAGCTTTAAGCTCCTCAGCAACTAGCAAATAATCAGCTGGGTCAACCACCACCCCCACCCAACCCACATTCTTGGCCGCGCTACGAATCATGCTCGGCCCGCCAATATCAATATGTGCCAAGGCCTCATCTTCGGTAACGCCGGGCTTTTGAATTGTCGCACCAAACGGATACAGATTACACACCACCAGATCAATCCACTGAATATCATGCTCTTGCGCCACCGCCGCATGTTCATCCCGTAGTCCCAAAATTCCGCCGTGTACCTTCGGGTGTAACGTTTTTACGCGCCCATCCATCATTTCCGGAAATCCGGTAAAATCGGAAATCTCGATAGTTTTTATACTGTGTTCAGCGAGTAGTTTAGCAGTACCACCGGTGGAAACTATTTCTACACCTTGAACCACGAGTTCTTTGACTAGCTCAGGCAAGCCGGTTTTATCGGAAACGGAGATGAGGGCGCGTTTGATGGGGGTGATATTAGAGTTCATAAAAGTCATTTTCAGTTAATCCAGATTGAAGCAAGATTGATTGAAAAGTTCCGTAAGGAATTTCCTTGACAGTCATTTTAATCGTAACATTACGGGTAGGATTGCCTGTTTTACGGAATCGAGCATGTGATCCTTTTTGACGTACAAAAAAGAATCCCTTGGCACGAAGGATTCTTAATATCAAAGTAAGTAATACCGGTTTAGGCATACTTCATGGCGATACGCACCAGATCCGGTCGTTCAACTTTATTAATTTTGGAGAGGGGAGTATCTTCTAGGTGCAATTCTAAGGCTTCTTGTAAGCTCTCCAGAGCTTCTTTTCGGCTGTTACCGAAGCTGGAAACAGCGGTATTCAGATTCCAGGCAACATAATATTTGCCCTCTTTCCAAACTACATTTTTTAACTCAATGGTAGTCATAGTTTTTAATTATATTGATATTGTACTGTAACAGAATAATAAGTCAAATTAAGTAATTTTTTAAAACCGCTATCCATGCTTCGCCTTCTAATTGTTGTACTTTTTTCTTAAGTGATTCCGACGTATCGTTTGCTTCAACCTCACATTTTTTTTGTAATAAAATTTTCCCGGTATCCACCCCTTCATCTACTAAATGAATCGTACATCCTGTTTCTTTGACTCCAGAAGCCAAAACTGCCTCATGCACATTCATATCCATCCCCCCAGCAAAAGCCGGCAATAGGGACGGATGAACATTCAGGATCCTATTTTTATACGTCTGAACAAAAATAGGGGAGAGAACTCTCATATAACCAATAAGCAAAATCAGATCAATTGGATATTTTTTTAATTCAGCTATAAGGAGTTGATCAAACTGCTCCCGCGTTTTGCCGACACTGTCTATAAACACCGCTGGGATAGGTTGCGCCCGCGCTCTTTCCAAAATAAACGCGTCTGCTTTACTACTGACAACCACCTCAATTCGAGCATCGATTTCCTTCTGTTCGATCGCCTCAATAATCGCTTGCAGATTCGTGCCGCGCGTAGAGCCGAGAATAGCGAGGTGGAGAGTTGCTTTTGACATGCTAATTACTTGGTTGATCTTAATTCATTCATTATTTCAATTCTTTTTAGAATCAAGTCAGCAGTCCCCACATCTTCCCGATGAAACAACGACCCCTTAATTCGTCTGATTTCCGTTTCGGCTAGTTGTTCCGCTTCGGCAATCGTTTTACCCACGCCAAGCACCGCTATCGCCCGCGAGCCAGTTTCATAGAGCTGCCCATCACGTTCATCGATCGTCGCGTAATATAAACAATCCTGGTTGGAAACGGCAGAAACATCGACCATCTCATTTTTAACTGGATTATCTGGGTAGCCTTGCGGCACCGCATATTTGCATACCGTCGCCACGGCTTCCCACTCAATGGTAAGTTGGTTGAGCGTGCCAGCAATAATCGCTTGGCAAATAGTAACCAAGTCAGTTTTCAAAATTGCCAATACGTTAATACTTTCCGGATCCCCAAACCGAGCGTTATACTCAATCAGTTTAACCCCATCTCTGGTGGCCATAAAGCCGCCGTAGAGGATTCCTTTGTACGGTTTTCCAAATTGCTTAAGCAGTGCCGCGGCTGTGAGTTCATTGATTTTTTGGGCTTCCGCGATGTCAGCTTCAGTTAAAAAAGGCAATGAATGATTGTTATCCGAGTACGATCCCATGCCTCCCGTATTCGGTCCGGTATCACCGACAAACGCGCGTTTATGGTCCTGCACGACCGGCATATGCGCCAGGTTAACGCCGTCACAAAAACTCATCAAAGAAAATTCCTGTCCGATAAATTTTTCTTCAATAACAAACGCGCTGCTGGCCGCTTTTATTTCCAAAATAAATTGCAAGGTATCCTCGAAACTCCGTAGTTGCTCACCATACACCTTCACCCCTTTGCCCCCCATCAGTCCGTCCGCTTTGACTACATAATTATCTCCAAAAGTATGGATATACTGTTGCACAACTTCCAGTGATTCAAAGTGGTCAAATCGTTTATATTCCGGCAGTCCTGGCACGCCATGATAGGACAGTAAATCACGCCCAAAGGCTTTGCTCGTTTCGATCTGCGCCAACTGTTTGGTCGGCCCAACGCAGGGAATACCGATCGCTTGAAGTTCGTCCGCCACGCCGACGGAAAGCGGCAGCTCTGGTCCTATAATCGCAAAATGAATTTTTTTATCTTGCGCGAAGCTAACTATGGAATCGACATCATCCAGTTTGCCGACAGCATATTCAGCGGCTAACGGAATTATCCCAGGATTCCGATTCGTGCCAAAACAAAAAATGGCTGGATTCGTTGCTGATTTTTTAAGGGTCCGCGCGATCGCGTGTTCACGCGCTCCCGAACCAATGATAAGTATATTCATATCAACAAACTAACAACTCCTTTTCTCAATCTCCAATTCTCCCAACTTCTTTTCATCAATATCCCCCGTCACATACCACCCATCCAAAAACGGCATACTTGGCCGATCGATATGATGATTACCTCTACGCGTGACCGCCTCCACCAAATCCTCAATCGTTTGATAGAGCAGAATATCGGCTCCGATAAATTCACGAATCTCGTCGACCGTTTTATGCGCCGCGATCAGCTCTGTACTCGTCGGCATATCTATCCCATAAAAATCAGGATATTTAACTGGTGGGCAAGCTGAAGCAAAATACACTTTTTTGGCCCCCGCGTGACGGATTAGTTTCACTACTTCCTGACTCGTATTGCCACGTACAATCGAGTCATCAACCAACAATACATTCTTATCTTTAATTTCAAAAATCTGCGGCGATAATTTTTGCAGCACCGATTTTCGTCGTTGTTCCTGTCCGGGCATGATAAAGGTTCGTCCGACAAATGGATTTTTGTAGAGACCTTCTGAATACCGCACTCCCAATTCATGAGCCATCGACAGAGCCGCCGTATTTGAAGAAAAGGGGACCGGGATCACGATATCGGGGATAACATCTGGGTATACTATTTTCCACTGCCTGGCCAAGTTTTGGCCCATACGTAAACGCGCCCGATACACGCTTACGTCATTGATCGTCGAATCCGGCCGTGCCAAATAGACATACTCAAAGATACAGGGTGTAAATAGCTCCTGCCGAATCCGTCGGCGATATAGCGTTCCTGTTTTATCAACATACATCACCTCACCCGGCTGAATATCTCCGGCCAGCGTAAATCCCAACGGATAATACATCGTATTTTCCGAAGAAAAAATATAATCACTCGTGCCATCCGCATTTTTCCGCTCGCCATACACAAATGGCCGGATACCGTGCGGATCACGAAAAGCAATCATGCCTTTATCAGCAATCATGCCAACTACCGAATAGGCCCCTCGTGTTCGCGCAAACACGGCCTCTACCGCCAGGCAAATCGAATCGAAAAAATCGTTTGCTGCTGGCAGCGACTCCAGTTTAGCCGCGAATACATGCAGAATCACTTCCAGATCAGAACTAGAATTACACTGCCGCCGATCCTTCTCTGCCAATTCAGTCTTGAGCGCGGCATAATTCGTCAGATCGCCATTGTGCGCCATCGCAATGCCGTAGGGGGAAGACACGTAAAATGGCTGGGCATTCTCCACGTCACTTTTCGAACCAGCCGTCGGATAACGGGTATGCCCAATACCCCAATTGCCTTCCAGACGTTCCATATGGTCCTGGTCAAACACATCACGCACATACCCCAGTCCTTTTTTCAGGTGAAAATGTTGGTTATACGTCAACATGCCCGCCGCATCCTGGCCGCGGTGTTGCAAGTGGATCAGGCCATCGTAGAGGTCGTGAGCCACGGGTTTGTGAGAATAAATACCGAGAATTCCACACATACAATTGAAAATTCAAAATTCAAATATCAAAAATCAAAATAAAAAACAAAATGACTTTTTTTACCACGTCTTAGGGTCTTGGAAAATTTTTGCTGCCATCCCGATATAAGTCTGCGGAGTCAATTTCAACAATTTATCCTTTTCTTTTTTTGGAATGTCTAATTCCAAAATAAATGCGTGAATTTTTTCTTTGGTTATTTTTTCTCCTCTCGTTAATTCTTTTAATTTTTCATACGGTTTCGGATAACCAACTTTTCTCAAAATAACCTGGATGGCTTCCGCCAGAACCTCCCAATGAGCATCAAGCTCTTCGTCCAGTTTTTCTTTATTCACTGTCAATCGCGACATCCCTGTTAGAATGCTCTGGCACGCCAAGAGCGAATGTCCGAGCGGTACGCCGAGATTTCTGAGCACCGTACTATCAGTCAAATCGCGTTGTAACCGAGAGATCGGAAGTTTTTCCGCCAAATGACTAAATAATGCGTTGGCAATTCCCAGATTCCCTTCCGCGTTTTCAAAATGAATGGGGTTAATTTTATGTGGCATGGTACTTGACCCAACCTCACCATTCTTTTTAGTCTGTCCCAAAACGCCGCGCATGATATACAACCACACATCACGAGTAAAATCGATTAGAATAGTATTGACGCGCGCTAACGTATAAAAACTTTCCGACAAAGAATCATGCGGCTCTATTTGCGTGGTGAGCAAATTTACTTCGAGTCCGAACGAAGAAACAAATTTTTCACTAAAGGCAAGCCAGTCAATCTCCGGATAGGCAATCAGCTGCGCTCCCCACGTACCCGTGGCACCGCTCAGCTTGCCCAGGAACGCCTGACGTTGCAGATGCTGTAGTTGGCGAGTCAGCCGATTGGCAAACACCGCGAACTCTTTACCAATCGTCGTTGGCGTTGCGCTTTGCCCGTGCGTCAAACTCAGTAGGGGCGTATTGCAATACGCCCTCGCAAACGCAGTAATTTTTTCTATCACCTCTTTAAAAGTCGGCAGAAAGACTTTTTCCAGGCCGTCCTTCCACATCAGCGAATAGGCCAAATTATTCACGTCTTCCGAGGTGAGAGCAAAATGGATAAATTCCGCGTATTTAGAACAGGGGAGGGCGACAATCTTTTCTTTCAACCAATATTCCACGGCCTTCACATCATGCTGAGTAGTTTTTTCAATCATTTTAATACGCTCCCCGTCAGTGAGAGAAAAATGTTCATACAAACCGCGTAGTTTCTTTTGAGCCGGCTGTGCGAGCGGAGGAAATTCCTTAACCTTCTTTTCAAGGCTAAGCGCTATAAAATATTCCACCTCAATCAGCACTCGATATTTCATGAGTGCTAATTCGGAAAAATAGTCATTCAGGTCGAAGACTTTGTCAGCGTAGCGACCGTCAAGTGGGGAGAGGGATTCGAGTGGGTGCATAGAATATTATTTTTGACTAGCCAAATATTTTTTTACCCCCTCTTTTTCCAACTTCGCCGCCTTCGCTTCTATCATATTTTTTAAATCAGTTTGGTAGTCGATCATTTTTTTTGCCAATTGTGTATCAGCGATCGCCAGCATTTTGATCGCGAATAGCCCAGCGTTTTTGGCGCCGTTGATAGCCATGGTAGCGACGGGTACACCGGATGGCATTTGTACAATGGAAAGGAGTGAATCAAGTCCCTGGAGCGTCTTCAATTCACGCGGTACACCAATGACCGGAAGGGTGGTAAGAGATGCGGCCATGCCCGGTAAGTGAGCGGCCCCGCCAGCGCAAGCAATAATTATTTTTAGCCCTCTTTTTTGCACCCCTTGAGCATAGCTCACCAGGCGCTCGGGCGTGCGGTGACACGAAACGATGCTGATTTCGTAGGCCACGCCGAAATCCTCAAGTACGGCGGTGCATTCTTGCATGAGCAGCAGATCAGAATCTGATCCCATGATAATACCAATGAGTGGGTTTTTCATAGGGTAATGATTAAGTTAAATATGAATAGTTTTTTTAGCGGAAATTGCCGCACGTAACGCCGTATCCACCGTTTCCCCCAGGGCCGTGAGATGCCCCATCTTACGTTCGGGCTTTACGTCTTTTTTTCCATAGATATGAACCGCTATATTTTTTTTATTTTTTATTTTTTCTAATCCTTGTAGACTTATCGGGCCCGTGCGATCTCCCAAAATATTGATCATAACTGCCGGTGAGAGAAGTTTTATTTTTTTGGCGGGCAGCCCGCAGACGAGGCGTACATGTTGTTCGAATTGTGACACGTTGCAGGCTTCAATCGTATAGTGGCCGCTATTATGCACACGCGGCGCAATTTCATTCACTAAAATATCGTTGCCGGTAGTCAAAAAGAATTCAATGCCGAATATTCCTGCTCCTTTCAGCTCATGGGCTACTTTTCGGGCAATACCGAGTGCTTGTTTAGTAACTACGGTCGCAACTCGTGCGGGTGCGAGTACACTATGACAAATATTATTTTTTTGTATTGTCTCAACGAGCGGAAAAAGGCTAATGCGTCCACTCCGGGTGCGCCCCACCTGAATGGCTAATTCTTTTTGAAAGGGGATATATCGCTCCACATACAAATCAGTCTTCCCTAGTTTAGCCAAAGCTGCTGGAATGTCCGTGCCTGAGCGTACCAGATAATTTCCTCGTCCATCAAATGCATGTCGCCTAGCTTTAAGCAAAAGAGGATAATGCCATTTTTGAGCAATCGTTACTAACTCATCCGGGCTTTTAAGTTCGCAAAAATCTGCCACCGGAATGGTTGCGTATCGCAGTAACTTTTTTTGTAAAAATTTATCTTGGATAAGGGCTAGTTGCTGTGGCGAGGGCTCTATCTTCACTCCTTGTTTTTTGAGTGCGATAAGTGTCTCGGCATTCGCCGACTCTATTTCCCACGTCAACACATCCACCTGCTTTGCCAATTTTTTAATATCAGCTGGATTGACGTAATCACCAATAATTTGCCGGTCAGCCACCTGCCCCGCTGGGCTATCGGGAGTGGGGTCAAGCACGATGGTGCGTATGCCAAGCGGCCGGGTTGCTTCACACAAAAGCCGCCCCAGTTGTCCGCCTCCTATAATACCTAGGGTTTTAACCACACGATTATAATTTATAACTTTTGAGTGATTCAGAAATTCGTTCAGTCATATGATTATTTAAGGGGAAAATTTTAATTCACAATCCTCCCTGTAATACAGCTCTAACGGCGCTATCTGTTTGTTCGTTTCGTTCTCTTGTGGAAAATATGGCGCGTTTGTCACCGATATCCGGTGTTTTGATTTCTAAGCGAGTACCCCTATTCTCGACCCGCCATTCCTTCCCGAGCTTTTCCCCACATACTCCTTCCCAATGTGTGGGAATATTTTGTGCTGCTCCATGTAACCCGTTGGGAAGATTCAAGATTTTATATTCTTTATCTCCATGATCATATGTAATATAGACATGAGGCCTCATTAATTTTTCTCTGTCAAATTTTGCTTCTTCTGACATAAAATTAATTGATATTTTTTAAGTTCGTATGTATTCTCTCTATTAGAGATTGATTATTTTCTGGAAATTGAAACTTCTCTCCCGTAATCATTTCATACAACTGAATATACCGCCGCGACAACTCAACCACCAATTCCTCCGGCGCCTCCGGCAATTCTTTGTCCTTATAGGGATCACAATGATCCTTAAACCACAACCGCAAAAATTCTTTATCAATATTCTCCGGCTCCTTACCCTCAGTCATCCGCTGCTCATACGAACTCGCAATCCAATACCGACTCGAATCCGGCGTATGCATCTCATCGACAATCCGAATCGTCCCATCCGCATCTTTCCCAAATTCATATTTCGTATCCACCAAGATTAGACCATGCTCGGCAGCGACTTTCTGGCCAAACATAAACAACTCAAGTGCTTTGCCGCTCACATACTCCCAATCCGCCTGGCTCATCAATCCTTCCGACACAATTTCCTTGGGGCTAATCAATCGATCATGTTCATCCGATTTGGTCGTCGGCGTCACGATCGGCCGTTCAAATTTTTGATTTTTCTTGAGTCCTTCCGG
>CAZXIF010000094.1:0-2529 GCA_964640395.1 uncultured Gammaproteobacteria bacterium
CGCGGTCGCCGCTGTACAGAAAATGAATCAGGCCCTCTTGGCTGTTTCTGATGTCTTAAATGTAACTGACGCGGTGGGAACCTTAACTCCGACAATTCTTGATGCTAAGAAAACGACCGTGCAGACCAGTCGCACGGCTATCTCTCTCCAATATACGGCGGTTTTAAATCAAGAGCAGAGCATTACCGACGCGCGCAATAGCCTGACCACCTATACCATTTTGTACGCCAAGGCGAAGCGTGATTTAGACCAAGCCAAATCCAACGCGCTGAGCAGCGTGAAGATTAAAGAGGCGGCCTACAACCAGGCCGTAGCCACCTGGCAGAGTAAAATCAACCCACCTCGCGAGGTTGACGTGGCGGCGCTCCGGGCGGCATTGGCGCAGGCCGCGGCCAGCCGCGATAAAGCCATCATCCGGGCGCCGATTGACGGCGTTATCACCAAGGTGAATAAAAAAGTGGGGGAGTCACTGACCAGCGCTGATGCCGTTCTTCAACTCCTGTCACCGCAGTATCAGGTGACGGTTGATATCCCGGAAACCGATGTCACGAAGCTTACAGTCTCAAATCCGGTTGTCATTAAACTTGACGCGTTTGGCGAGGAAACAAAATTTAGCGGCACGGTGATTGCCATTGATCCGGGCGCCACGGAAATTCAGGATGTGGTGTACTATCGGGTCACGGTGGCGCTCGCTGATACTGATAAACCAGTTAAATCGGGGATGACGGCCAATGTTTCCATCAAAACTAATTCACGAACCAATGTCTTATATATTCCGCTGCGAGCAGTCCGGACCAAAGATGATGGCAGTAAGTATGTTCGAATGCTCAAAAATAATGTTGAACAAGATGAAACAGTTACGCTTGGCCTTAAGGCGAATGATAATCGAGTCGAAATACTCAAAGGATTAACGCCAGGACAAGAGGTGATTGTGAGTGTGAAAAAGTAATATGTCATTGCGAGGAGGAACGACGAAGCAATCCCCTGGCTTTCAGAAATAGTTCTGTTACTGTAGCTCATTCTGTCAACAAGGAGATTGGTCTCCTAAGGCATCGCGAGACTTCATCAGTCGTCGTGAGTCTCCTTCCTCGCAATGACAAATACATATGTCTCTCATTCAAGTCAACAATCTCAAAAAAGATTATTCGACCGGTGAAGTAATAACCCCCGTTCTCTTAGGCCTTAATTTTAGTATTGAGAAAGGGGAGTTTGTTTCCATCATGGGGCCGAGTGGTTCCGGAAAATCCACGTTGATGCATATTTTGGGATTTTTGGATACGGTGAGTTCTGGGCAGTACCGGTTTGAAAGCGAAGACGTGAGCACACTTACCGATAACGCACTAGCTAAAATGCGCGGACACAAAGTGGGGTTTGTTTTCCAGGCTTTTAATTTACTGCCACGCGCCAGTGCTTTGGAAAATGTGGCCATGCCCCTGGCTTACAGCTCAATGCCGTCGGCGCAACGTGTGGAACGAGCTCGCGCGCTCCTTACGAGCGTAGGGCTGGAACACCGTCTGCACCATACGCCAGGTCAGCTCTCGGGCGGTGAGAAGCAGCGGGTGGCAATCGCCCGGGCGCTGGTGAATAATCCGGAAGTCATTTTTGCCGATGAGCCCACCGGCAACCTTGATTCTAAATCCGGCCTCCAGGTAATGCAGATTCTGCAGCGGCTGAACCAAGCCGGGCACACCATTATTTTGGTGACCCACGAGCGGTATACGGCCGAACATGCCAAGCGGATTTTACAGATTAAAGATGGTTTAATCATAAATGATATGCCGGTCATCAATCGGCAGGTGGCGGGGTTAAATGGGGAATTGGTAAAGTAAATTGTGTCATTGCGAGGAGGAACTCGAGTGACGACGAAGCAATCCTTTAGTTTAAGGTATTAGGTATAGTAATAATACTAGTTCTAAAAACCAGGGGATTGCTTCGTCAGTCCCTGCGAGGTTCCTTCCTCGCAATGACAATTTTATGACACTTACTCATTTTTCCAAAAATGGACAACTATTGCCGGTTCATGAAGCCGTGATTTCGGTTTTTAATATTGAATACGCCTATGGTTTTGGCGTGTACGAAAATATTCGGGTACATAATCGTCTTCCCCTTTTTTTAGACGAGCATTTGGAACGATTAGCCGCTTCGGCGGAAGCGATTAATCTCCACCACCTCTTTACTTTGGAACAACTTGAACGTTGGGTTAAAGACCTCGTGAGCGCCACGGGTGAAAACACGTATAACCTTAAAATATTATTAATCGGAGCGGGCGAACCCAGCCAAGCACAACTATTCATCCTCCCCCTGACGCCGTTATTTACCGATCGAAAGCTTTATCGGAGTGGAGCCACGGTAAACACGGCCAACTACGTTCGGCCCTTCCCCCAGGCCAAAACCTTAAATATGCTGCCAAGCTATTTGTATTATTCACAGGCGAAGGCCAAGGGTTGCTATGATGTTTTGTATCTTGATGATAAAAATAATATTCTGGAGGGTAGCCGAACTAATTTCTTTGTTATTAAAGGTAAGAAT
>CAZXIF010000095.1:0-2917 GCA_964640395.1 uncultured Gammaproteobacteria bacterium
TCGTGAACCCGCTGTTGGAGTGTAATGAGTTTGAAAATTTTTCCAATAAAAGAGTCTTTGAACTTAAAGCCAAAGTAAACGAGATTATTAGAGAGAGTTCTGTTCAGAATAAATTAAGCTATATCTCGGTTTATTTCCGCGATCTTAATAATGGACCGTGGTTTGGTATCAATGAAAAAGATGAGTTTTTTCCCGGCAGTTTGACTAAAGTACCCCTCTTGATGGCTTTATTTAAAGAAGCCGAGATAAATCCTGGTTTGTTGAAAGAAAAGATTTTTTATGAGACGGGCACGGTGGACGCTGAACCATATTTTGAGTCAAAGCCAGAAATTACATCTGGAAAAACATATACCGTCGGTGAACTGATGCAGGCTATGATTAGGCACTCGGATAATAACGCCACATTATTATTGTCACAAATAATTAGTCTTGATAAAATTAAGGGTAGTTATAGCGATTTAGGTATTGCCATACCAGAAAATGGGGATTACAGCATGCAGGTCAGGACGTACGCGTCTTTTTTTAGAATTTTGTTCAATGCCACTTATTTGACTAAAGATTTTTCCAACCAAGCCCTGCGTCTTTTGACGGAGACTGATTTTAATAGCGGCCTCGTGGCCGGCATGCCGGCTTCAACCGTAGTCGCTCATAAATTTGGCGAGCGGACCTTTACCGATTCTAATGAAAAACAATTGCATGATTGCGGTATCGTCTATTACCCGGGTAGGCCGTATGTGCTGTGTGTGATGACGCGCGGGCGTGACTTTGACCAACTGGCCGGGGTGATAGCGAACATTTCTAAGATTGTCTATGAGGCAGTTGGGGGGGGGGCGTTAATTGATCAGTAAAGTTATACACACCCCATTGACTTACACCCCAAAATTTGTTGATAGAGAAAAGAAGTAGTGGTATACTAGAAGTTAGTAATTATTTATTTTTTAATCCTTTAATTTCATATGAGAACAACTTCTATGAGAACAGACATGTCGCCGGCGTCTGCCGAAGGCGGGGCTGAAAAAGACTTGGTGCGAAGCGTGGTCGTGCCGGTACTAGTTTTAATCGCTGTGCTTGCTCTTGGCGCGGCGTATTACTACAACTCACAGCTTGGTAAGTTTAAAAAGAATCCACAGCAGTTTGCTCAAGAGGAAGTAACCAGCGTGGTAGACAGGGTGAAGCAAATTATGATTTTACCAGAGGGCGAACAGCCAACGCTCGCAACCGTTGCCGATCCCTCACGGCTTAAGGAGCAGCCATTTTTTGCTAAAGCTAAAGTGGGGGATAAGGTGTTGCTCTACGCTAACGCGCGGAAAGCGATTCTTTACGATCCGGTAGCCAATAAAATTGTGGAAGTAGCGCCGATTAACATTGGCAACCCCGCCCCGATAGCTCCTATACCCGCGCCTGCCCCAACCACAGAAAGCACCGAAACCAAGAAAAAGTAGGCAACTTTAGATCAGCATCATGGCATAGCCAAGCAGGTCAGACAGTAAGTAGGCTTCCACCACCTGCCGTCTGGCTTCTTGGCTATGTTTTTTTAAATAGCGTATGGGAAAAATAACGGTATCATGGTTTTTGATCTGTCTGTTTTTGTTTTTTGGCATTGCCCAGGCTGAAGATTACACATCCAGCAATTTTGTAGATCACGATCCGGTAGTCACACTTTCGGGCGGTATTTCTACTTCAACTAATTTCAAACTCATTAGCGGTAGTGGACAGACGGTTGTTCAGGAATCCACCAGCTCTAATTTTATGTCTCGCTCGGGTTTTTTTTATTTTCCCTCTGTTACCTCGCCGGTGGTGGCGGCCACGGCTGGTAACGCCCAAGTCGCTCTAACCTGGACGGCGGCCGATACTTCGCTTGGTTTCACTGTTTCCGGGTATAAGGTGGGACAAGCCACGGTTTCCGGCGGGCCATACAGTTACTCTAGCGTCATCACCGGTTTGGCCAGCACCAGGACCGGCCTCACTAATAGCACGGCCTATTATTTTGTGGTGAGAGTTCTGGATGCCTTTAGTAACGTCATTGCCACCTCAACGGAAGTCTCGGCAACTCCGGTAGCACCCGCTCCAGCACCCGCTCCAGCGCCGACACCATCTTCGGGAGGTGGTGGAGGGGGCGGTGGTGGGGGCCCGGCTCCAGCGCCCCAAACAGCAGTATACTTTAACGGGCGGGCGTATCCCAACAGCACCGTGACCCTTCTCAAAGATGCTCAAGTTGCCGCCACTACAGTGGCTGGACCGGATGCTATTTTCCAATTAAGTTTAAGCGGCATCTCGGCGGGAAATTACATATTTTCTGTCTACAGTGAGGACAAATACGGCCAGCGTTCCGGCCTATTAACATTTCCCGTGAGTGTTACTGCTGGGGCCACCACCAATGTTTCCGGCATTTTTATCGCTCCCACCATTGCGGTTGATAAAAGCGAAGTCAAACGCGGTGATAATATTGCTATTTTTGGACAATCAACGCCCGCATCGGATATTGTCATTACCGTTAATTCCGACAACGAATATTTTGTTAAAACAAAAGCCGATACTGCTGGGGCTTATCTCTATAATTTTGATACGAGCGATTTAGAATATGGCTCACACCTAACGAAGTCAAAAGCGGGATATAATGGAGAAATTAGCAGTTATAGCAAGGCGGTTGGTTTTACGGTGGGCACCAAGAGCGTGGTTAGAAAAGAAGAAAAAAAATTTCTTAAAGGCGATCTAAACAGCGACGGCCGAGTAAACTTGATTGATTTTTCTATTGCGGCCTATTGGTATAAGCGCCCCAACCCCCCGGCAAACGTTGATTTAAATGGAGACGGCAAAGTAAACTTAGTTGATTTTAGTATCATGGCGTATTATTGGACAGGCTAACCAGGTTAGCCATACACGAAACTACACGAATATGAACACTAAAGTAAACGAA
>CAZXIF010000096.1:0-7860 GCA_964640395.1 uncultured Gammaproteobacteria bacterium
GCAGAACGGTAACAATGCCGGTGATTTTGACGTACGCGCCTTTTACCAAATTGCGGAGTTCTTCAATATTGTTGCTCACACGCGCCGTGAAGGAGCGAGCCGTTGTTTTGGGAGCCACTATTTTTTGGCCGAGTACTTGTGGTACGACGATTATTCTGCCGGGAGAAATAGCGGGTGTCCACTTCCATCCTGAATCAGTACGGGTGTAACTTTGCCCGTCGAGACCTTTAGCAAATTCCACGCTATCAATAAGCGCATTCTCTGCTGACAGGAATTCGATACGATCGCCCGTATTGTCGAGTGCCAGTTTCGTCACCAGTCGAAAGAAAACCAGTGTTTCGCGCGGCGGAATAAACGTGCGGGCTGGAAGCGTAAACATTTTATCAGATTTGGTTTTGAGACTCCAGAGCGAAACATCGGCAGTGGTGGAACTGTTATTGTAGAGTTCGATAAATTCTGATGTATCGGGGCCGTGGGGATTGGGGAACACTTCGCTGATGAGTATGCCACTCGCCCCTGTCCGGAGTCCCGGCGCTACCGTGATAGTCAATTTTTTCTCCGCAATGGTGCCGGCGGTGCTCGAGGCGGTAATAGTAATGGTGTAGAGGCCAGACGTGGCAAAACTATGACTAATATCTGAGCCGGTGCGGCGTGTGCCGTCGCTGAAATTCCAGACAAAATTTACATGACCACCACGTGGATCGGCCGAACCGCTTGCGTCCATAGCGATAAAATCACCGGGAGCGGCAGTGCGGGGGGCAATGATTTTCCAGATAAAATTGACGCTATCTTGCAAAACAAAAATGTTCGGTTTCCCGGGCGTAATGGTAGTGGTCCATTGCCAATCCTTGGCGTCGGTGCGACTGTAACTAACGCCTTCATCGGCTCCGGTGTATTCTGCATTGTCCGCGATAGCACCGCTCGGATTCAGGAGACGGAGTGTTTCGGTGGTGATGTTACCCAGCGTGATGCCCGTTAGTGCGCGCGGCAAGATCAGTAAGGCTCCAGGAGCACTCGTGCCGGATAGCGTGTATGTTTTGTTGGCATCAGCTATTTTCCAACCAGCCAGATTGATCGTGGTAGTGGAAATATTTTTGAGTTCGATAAATTCATCATCCGCGTCCGATCCTTCGGGATTGGGGAGAAGTTCATTAATTAGTAGGGGCGAGGTGGAGGTGGCCCACACCGTTGAAGTTATTAGATATTGGTTATTGGTGATTGGTACTGTATTGGTGGTAGCGCGATTGCTTTGAGAAAGACTCCCTGAGCCACCGGTTCCACCACCGCTTGAGCCGCCGGAATTTATCGGTGCTACCGGAGGCGGGGGAGGAGCCACGATATTATTTTTACTCCCCGGCGTCAGCTGTGTGGTCACGGCCCAATCAATGACATCATTGTCCGTATCAACGCCATCAGTTTTTCGGGCGAGAGATTGTCCGGTTTTAGGAAGGAGCGAATTGCCGTACGTGACTTGGTCAACAATGACGCCATTGGGGTTTTTGAGGATTACGCTGTCGCCATCATTGTTAAGGTGGTTGCTTGCTAAATTCACGACGAGCCAGCCGTGGGAGGAAAGTATGCCAGTGAGATTCGCAACCACACATGAGGTATTCGTACGATTATCACACAAAGTGCCGCCCGCGAGATCAAGACTAATATCAGATGGGTTGTACAGTTCAACCCACTCGGCTCCCTCTGACGGGTCTGGCGCCAGTTCATTAATTTTTATTTGTTGCCAAAGGGTGGAAGTGGAAATTGTTGGATCGGTTGAGCTGGTTGTCGGCGTTGGTTCATTGGTAGAAAAATTACTATTAACAAAGCCAGCGGTATTGCCATTCGCGTGTTCTTGCCAGTTGCTGCTGGTGTAGTTCAAAAGAGTGGGGTTGCGACGCTCCAGTGAAAAATTAGGCGCGGGGACGTAGGTAAATTTTTCAATAAAATTTCCGCTACCATCCTTTAATCCAATTTCTTCGCCACCTTCGTTTAAACTGGTCCAGGAAGAATCAAACACCGAACCGGGAAAGCTTGGATAATCAAGTAGAAATTGTTCCGCGTCTTGCGCAATTACGGCATACTCGCCTGGCGCGATACTACTGTCCGTTGTACTCACCGTGAGCCCGTGGTTGGTATTATTTTCCCAAAATTTCCAACCCGTGAAATCAATTTGGTCAGCGCCTTTATTATATATCTCAACCCATTCGTGGGTGCTGGCGGGATAAGCCCCAATTTCGTTGATGACGATGTCATTTACGGCCGCGGATAGTGGTGCGCAAACAAAAAAGCTACCACCAAGTAGCAAGAGTAATAATAAAAATAATTGTTTTGGCATACCCCCCTTGTTTATGTATAGTATTGGTAGTGTAGCAAAGATAAAAAGGGTGTCAACCCCGATTTTGCTTCGCGCAAAATCGAGGATCCTCGATTCCGCTTGAAAGCGGAATCGGGATAAACAAAAACAGCCTTTATAAAAAAAGCTGTTTTTGGAGTGTCTCGATTGCTGTGAGGCGTGTCGAGAAGCATTCCATCCATTGGGGCCGATCTGGTGCAGGGCGATCATAATGTTAAAACAAAATAATTTTATTTGTATACGCTATTCTATACAAACTGTGGATAACTCTGTGATTAGTTACTGGTTATTGGTTATTTGTTATTAGTAAAATGACACTTTTTTGTTTAAAATTAGCCTAAATTTTAATAATTAAGTTATCCACTTATTTTTGTATACACTAGTGTATACAAACTTTTATGTAAAAATAGGCATTTTTTGGCTAAATTTAGCTTAAAACACGCTTAAATATGCACCTCTTGACAAACACGTCTATCTGTGGTACACTATATTTTGTAGTTCTCTACAACCTATTTCCTAACTTCAACCTAACGGTTGTAAGAAGGGAAAACGTACCCAGACTACTTTGTTTTCAAGTTGAGAGGGTTTACCATTGCTCACCAATTTTATTGGGGCATAGCCGGAAGAGTACTTTCATTCAAGTCTCTACACCGGTTTAACGAGCAGCGGCAAATCCGTACTCCTTGATTCTGGTAACCCCATTTATTTTGGTGTTAGTTGGTTTCGGCCAGTTTAGCGCCACCGGGGCCCTACCATCAAGTGGTCGGTATGTATACTGTCAACGGTGGTTGGCTTTCTGGCGCTTCGCGTCAATTGTCCTCGCCCTGACAGCTTAAAAAGCCAGGGCCATTAAATAATATATTTGGGTTACTGGCTTTTTTTATCCCCGATTTTGCGCCTGCCTACCGGCAGGCCATAGCAAAATCGGGATTTGTGATGAGTCGTGAGATAATGGTTTGACTTTTTTTGTTTGACTTCTTTTTGAAATTACGGTATACTCCTCTTGATAGGAGTTTTTTTGTTATCGGTATGCCTAAGAAAACTATGCTTTCCACCACTGTTTTGTCCCCGGATTTGCTTAATAAAGTCAGGGGCTTGTTAGTTGCCGAAAAAGAACGGTTAGAACAGGATTTAGGTAAGGTTGCGAAAAAAGATAGTACTGTTAAAGATAAATACGACAGCACTTTTCCGGATTATGGCGATAAGGATGATGAAAATGCGGCCGAAGTGGCTGAATACGCGGCCAATGTTTCCATTGAACAAGATTTTGAAAATTTATTGCGTGATGTGAACGCGTCCTTGGCTCGACTTGATAAAGGCGACTATGGTATTTGCAAATATTGCAAAAAGCCCATTCAGGAAAAGCGTCTGTTGGCCCGACCCACCTCGAGCGCCTGCGTGGAATGCAAGAAAGCCATTACCCAGGAAGTTTAGAAAAGTTATTGGTTACTCGTTACTGGTTATTAGTAGTGATGGTGCGTTACAAATAACTAATAGCCAATAACTTCAGACCTATGTCATCTTCAACCCGCAGATTAATACTGATTATTTTCTGCGGGTTTTTATTTTTGTTGGATCGGTGGCTCAAATGGCAAGCACGCAATGCTTGGTCCGAGAGTCATTTGCTGACGCGTTGGTTTGGGTGGCATCCTTTTTTAAACCCGGGGGTGGCGTTTGGGGTTCCGCTGCCATCGGCCGTGGTGGTTGCGTTTACCTTTCCGGTTTTAGTTGTCTTGGCGTATTTCATCGTGGAGCGGTGGCGGCAAGCAGCAACTATCCTGTCTTACGTATCACGTGATGATACCGGAGCAATGTCTCTGGCGCGTCGCTACCGGATACAGGCCGCCAGCTTCCTGTTGATTTTGACTGGCGCGCTGTCTAATCTTATTGATCGTGTCATGTACGCCCACACGGTGGATTACATTCTTATTGTTACGGCCGTGATTAATGTGGCCGATGTGATGATTGTGATGGGGTTTGTGATATACTTCTGGTACCAGCGCAACACTAAAACAGCACAACAACGCAACACGTGTTGAAGTGTTTATGTGTTGTGCTGCTGGAGTGAATAACTATGTTTACCAAACTTAATTCCGCGGCGGTAATGGGACTCGACTGTGTGCCGGTGGACGTGGAAGTTGACATTCATAAGGGCCAGACGAATTTTCATATCGTGGGGTTGGCTGATGCCGCCATTAAGGAAGCCACGGATCGGATTTACGCGGCCTTGAAAAATTCGGAGTTCACCTACCCGTTTAATTTTCGTATTCTGATTAATTTGGCGCCAGCTGACATTGCCAAAGAAGGATCGCTCTACGATTTGCCCATGGCGGTTGGCATTGTGGCGTTAAGCAATGATTGGTTGTTTGAAATTAATGACGCGTTGATTGTGGGAGAATTAGCGCTGGATGGGGCGGTGCGGCACTTGGCCGGGATACTCCCCCTCACGTTGTATGCCCGGAGCCACGGCTGGAAACGAATTTTTGTGCCGGCCGAGGACGCGCTTGAAGCGGCGTTGGTGGAGGGGATTCAGGTATTCCCGGTACAGTCTCTGCGGCAGTTAATTTCCCACTTACTTGGAGCAGAATTGATTTTACCATTTACGCCGCCCGTTGACTGGAACACCGCCGACGCGCCAATGTATGAAATGGATATGGCGCTGATTAAAGGCCAGGAGTTTGCCAAGCGGGCGGTGGAAATTGCGGCGGCTGGGGCGCATAATATTTTAATGAGCGGACCACCGGGATCGGGGAAGACACTCCTGGCGCGCACCATGCCCTCAATTTTGCCCCGACTGACCAAGGATGAGGCGCTCGAAGTCACTAAAATTTATTCCGTGGCCGGGCTCCTCCAGAATAATTTTATTCGCACCCGGCCGTTTCGTTCCCCGCACCACACGGCTTCGGGCGCGGCACTGGTCGGTGGTGGTCGGATTCCGCGGCCCGGAGAAATATCCCTGGCCCACCGGGGTGTACTGTTTCTCGATGAATTCCCCGAATTCCCTCGGATGGTGATTGAGAGCCTCCGGCAGCCCTTGGAGGACGGCATTATTACGGTGGCGCGTTCCCAAGGCACGGTGACCTTTCCGGCGCGGTTTATTTTAGTGGCCAGCCAGAACCCGTGCCCGTGCGGCTATGCCACGGATCCGGACCAGGCTTGTTCCTGTACGCCGGTCTCCCTCCTCCGGTATCATAAAAAAATCAGCGGCCCCCTCTTGGATCGGATTGATCTCCATGTGGAAGTGCCGCGGGTGAAGTTTGATAAATTAACCTCAACGGAATTGGCTGAGCCATCGGCAAAAGTGCGGGAACGAGTGGAGGCGGCGCGGGAGCGGCAAACCGTACGGTTTGCCGAGCTGCCTATTCACGCCAACAGTGAGATGCGTAATCAGGAGATACGGGAGTTTTGTCAATTGGATGACCCGTCGGTGGATTTGCTCCGGGCGGCCGTGACGCAGCTGCATTTATCGGCCCGGGCGTATAACCGGATTCTCAAATTAAGTCGCACCATTGCGGATTTGGGAGGAAGTGATACAATTGCGCTCGACCATATTGCGGAGGCGTTGCAGTTTCGGGCAAAGGCGGATTAGGTTCGCCGTTGAGGTGGTGGCGTCGAAATCCCCTCCTTGGAAAGGAGGGGATGACAACGACGCCTGTTGTTTAGCATTGATAAAATATTTTTTATGGAAGAAAAAGTTATATTGGTTGACGAACACGATACTGAAATTGGCACGGAGGAAAAGCACGCGGCGCACCGGGCTGGGAAATTGCACCGGGCGATTTCGGTTTTTATTTTTAATTCTGAAGGTGAGGTGCTGTTACAAAAACGACAGAGTGGTAAATACCACTCGGGCGGGCTTTGGACAAATACCTGCTGCGGGCACCAGCGCCCGGGGGATGATACCTTGTCAACTGCTCATCGTAAGCTTCAGGAAGAAATGGGTTTTGATACGGAACTCAGCGAAATTTTTAGTTTTATATATTTTGTGAAATTTGATAACGGCCTACATGAACACGAGTTTGATCATGTGCTGGTAGGGACATTTGCTGGTGAGCCACAGCCGAATCCGGACGAGGCGGAAGGCTGGCGGTGGGTGAGTGTTTTAGATCTCGACCAAGAGATGGCGGAACATCCGGAGCAGTTTACCTATTGGCTTAAGGCGTGCTGGTTGCGGTTGAAGACGCACATTCCTTTGGAGAAAATGACGTCAGAATCCCGTTCACGGTGAGTGGGTCGATGTTTTTGTTCCACACGAGCGCCGTGTAGTAGCCGTTTGTATCATCGGTTGAGGCCAGGAAACTCGTGAATCGGCCACCCGGACCAGCCAAGGTTTCTTGGGAATAGCGGAACGCTCCCAGCGCGACGGGGGTAAAGTCGGAACTCATTATTTCCCCCGGCAGCGCGTTTTTATTGTCTTCGGCGAGCGCGCTGTTTTCTTTTTGCATAAAGTCTTCGAGAGTAGTGGAAACCGGCAGATTGGTTCGTTGGATTTGAATGCCAATGCCGGGCGGCGAGGCTGATTCCGGTAATTCGATAGATTTATCATAGGTGGTGAGGTTCAGGAGGCCGTATTCGTTGGTTGTAAGGCGGAACGTTGAGGGGTAGCTAATCGTATAACAAAAAATGGTGTTGGATGCGCTTTGCCAGACGGGGGCGGCGAAGGCGCTGGTGGAAGCTGCAATGGAGAAAATTGTTGTTTGGGTTTTTTGTGTTTCTGAGGAGATTGTTTTAGGGGTAGGAGTTGAGGCTGACGGTGTCTGTTGTGAGGGTTTATTTTTCAACAGAAAAAATATAACAAGTCCTCCTCCCAGGAGAATACTAATGATAATAAAAATTACATTTCTCATGTGGTGTATCATACCCTTATTATAACTCGAGTATCAGTTATGAACAAACCCCGACGTATTTTAAACTAAAAACATCCCGACTCAATCGGGATGTTTTTGTTACTTAGTACATTATGGGTAACCGCAGTTGCAGAAGCCGCTTAAACAGAGCAAGACTTGAGGGGGAGGGCATTGAGTTGCTCCAGTGTTGCCAGAAGTTGGATTTGCTGGATTGACAAACCGAACTGGCACATAATCTGATTTAACCGAAAATTGTGGCGGTGAAGCCAAAAACCCAGACGAGAGGACGCCACCACCGGCCTCCACATTCCAACGGTATGATTTATCAAACTCTAATTTGCCGGCCGGCACCGTGGCGTATTGGCAGATCCAGTGATTGAGGAGGTCGGTACAGACTTTATCGGAACCGTTTTCACCGGTTGTCCAGTCCCGTTCCCAAATTTTTTTATTCGTGTCAATGTCCAGCAGATAGAAGCGGAAGTAGTTTTTCTTTGGTCCCTGGTCGGTCCAGGTGAGTTGCGGGATAAGGGAATTAATCGTTTCCCCATCAGCTGGTTTATTGAGACTGGGTTGATTAGGGGAAGGTGTTTTCTTTTGTTCTTCGGCCAGTTTTACGCTGAAAGTTTTTTCAACGGAGGAGTTATTAAAGCCTCCATTCTTAGCGAG
>CAZXIF010000097.1:0-4453 GCA_964640395.1 uncultured Gammaproteobacteria bacterium
CATCTGCTCCGGCGGCTCCACCGTTGCCGAGACCATTTGGAGAATAAGCAAACACAAACGCATTGCCCAACTTATTAGCCGATGCATCCTTTACTGTAAACTTTACGGTTTTATCAGCCGCCGCCGAACTAAATTTCAACACCGTCGGCGTCGCTATACAATTAGCGCCATTAACATCACAACCGGTAACATTCACTTCTTGCGGACGTGGTACCACCCAAGTCGGCGGAGTTACCGGACCACTTTGATTAAACATGCCACCTTTCATAGCTGGGCCAAAACCCACAAACCATTTACCATTCGTATTCAATTTAACTGTGTTTGCGGTATTACCAGTCAATGTACCGGTTAAGGTACTTGTAACCACCCGGAATGATGGCGGGCCGCCAGCGCTCGGCGGACCACCAGCAAAAATATCAACCTCATCGCCCCCGGCCGCAAATGCCCCGCTAATATTTAGCGTAACCGTTACGCCGGTACTGGCGTCCAAAATACTAATATTTTGATTACAGATACTCGCTGAACAGCGGGTACTATCCACCGCCAGTGGAGTTGGTGGCCCAGCGCTATAACGAGTACCACCGGCTTTAAAATCTTGCTCAACGCCCAACATGTACTGCCCTTCCGCCACATTCTGGAACATAAATTCACCATCCGCGCCGCCAAAACGATTGTTAGCGGTGGTGCTGGCCGATCGCCCAGTCATCGGTGAAAATAAGAATACGGTCGCAGCGTTAAGGCCTGTACCCGCTACCAATACTCGCCCTCGAACCGTATTGGTCCCAGCCGCTCTAGTCACAAACGACCCAGAAGTACGCGTTTCCAGTACCGTACCATCGGACTTTTTAGTTTCTAGAGTTGCCGTACTCCCGCCATTGTCAACATTATCCGCGATCGTCGAATTTACGATATCAGCAATGTCAAAACGCAAGAAGTCAAAACTCGAACCAGTCGCCACCGCACCCAAAATTACCCGTACGGTGCGCGAGGTCGTATTAACAATCACCCCATCAGTCGCTTGTCCACCAGTTACCCAATCAGCTGGCAAGGTGCCTTCAGTAGTACCAAAAACCACGACTCCGGTCCCTGGACCATTCATATCACTATTTTTTGGACTATTGCCATCTTTTTTTGCAAGACTGACATCTACCCCATCCGGAAAAGTAATGTCAATATAACCACCGGCCGGAATTTGTTTAGAGAGAGGAAAATCAACGCCCCAATTACTGGTTATGCCTGCTTGGGCGTTGAAGGGGAATACTTTCGGCTGAGGAATAAAACCAATCCCACCACTACTAAATTCACTGAAGGTTGGTGGTGGACCTCCCAAGCCTCCGCCCTGAATAAAGTTGCCGCTGGCATCTTTCATCGGCATCGACATACCACCAGTAAAACCACCCGTTTCCGCACTAGATCTTGCAGTAGAAGTAGCCGCATTAGCGGTGGTATCAAGATCATTAAAACCAATATCTTTAACATTGCTGGCCTTAATATTAAGTAGGGTGGTGTTAGCCGTGAATCCAGCGATAGTGGGTAACCCATTCACCACCACACTACGGGTTGGCGAATCATACGATATGGTCGCGGTAACCGGTAACGTTAACGTTGACAACGTTGCCCCGACCGCGCTCACTACCTTGATTATATAATTACTAGGGTTAAGAATACTGTTAGCATAATTTAAATCACTCGCCCCCACCGCCAACATCGGTTTGGAATAAGTAATCCGCAACGCAAACTCATTACCTTGCGCCGACACCATGGTCGGCTTGGCGGTATCAGCGCTACCGGTAGTAAATGAACGCTGTAAAGATTGACTGCCAACCGTAACTGAATCTTGATCTAAAACCACTCCAGCCAAATCCTGCACATCAGTACTGACAATAATGGTATACGTAGTGGTCGCGGTCAATGAATAATCCGGAATAAAAGTCGCTTTCCAGGTGTTCGGATCATAAGCAAGTTGCCCGGAAACCGAGGTGGAACCAAGATTAATAGTGATTGAACTATTGGTAATCGTAGACGGATTGATTGCTTCGGAAAAACTAATCGTAATTGGCTGAGTGGGAGAAATTCCGCTGGCCGCTGACGCGGGAATGGTGCCACTAACGGTGGGAGCGGTAGTGTCGCTAGCAGTACCCGTAGTAAAATCACTCTTATAAGAACCGCTGGTGGCAAAACCAGTTTGACCGGGGTTGCTGAGTGGAATGCCTTTAGCCGATTGGATGCCACCCAACACTTTAACACGATACACAGTGCTAGCCTCAAGCGCGGTGGCGGAACTAATGATCACGATCTTGCCGGAAGTATCAAGTGTTCTAGTAATCCCAGTCGTTACCTCGGTTTCAACTTGACTCGATTGGTTCGGATTCGTGACTTTAAATAATTTAACATTAGCCAGATTATCGGCGCTATTCTTCATCGCTTCGGAAAAATTCACAAAACCTTTAGAATTACGGGACACATTAACTTTGCCCGTGGCTGGCTGGCTCCCCTGCACAAACGGAGGGAAGGCGTCACCCTGTCCAAAGGTAAATCCACCGCTGCCAATAGCGCCTACATTCGAGAAAAACTGAGCCGAGGTAAAAAATTGTAAGACATAAACACCGCCCGGACCATTCGCCGCCACCGGATTTCCCGCCGTATCTTTCACCCCCGGGGTAACAAATAGGGTGTACCCCTGACCAGCCGTGAGCGCCGCGCTCGGAGTAAACACCGCCGTCGTATTACTATTCGTAGCCGTTACCGCGCCAGCAATCTTGGTATTACTCCCCGCCGTCGTCAAATAAATTTTGGAAGTCGCTTGAGTGGCGTCGCTATTGGTAATGGTCGTAGCGTCCATGGCTTTATTAAAGTTGACCGAAATCGATGGCGCGCCGCCAGCTGGACCTTGGGTCGGGAAATGGTTATTACCCTGAGGTGGATTAGTCCCAACTATCTTTGGCCCATTAAAATCACCACCCTGACCCATCGTACCGCTAAACAGGGTAATAGTTGGTAAACTGACAAATCCGGTGGGCGGTATGAACATCGAAAGGGATTGATCAGCATACCCCTGTTTGGCAATTTTTAGCTGAATTCCACCACTTGGACCAACATTAGCAAAACTAAACGTACCATCACTACCGGTCGTTGCCGAAAACTGGTTACCATCGATCCAGACCGTGGCTTCAGCCAGCGCTGCCGCCGAAGAATCATTTACCGTGCCACTGATTGAGGCTGCCCCCAAAGTTCCCTGAGCCAGGCTAATTGTCAAAGCCTTACTCGCCTGGAGAATAGCCGTCTGAATACCGGTCGAGGTCGTATCAAAAGTCACTGAGTCAAAATTTGGATCACTGGTGAACACCTTCGTCTTGGCTGGGGTCGCGTTATCAATCGCCTGCAAATAATACCTAAATTTATTTTTACCGCCACTCCAAGTCAAGCTTGAAGAGCTAAACTTAAACCATCCCGAACCAATGCTCGTACCAAACATTGGCGTGGTGGACACCGGGGTACACGTACCCAGGTCATCCGTACAAAAAATTAACAAAGTTTTTTCTGAGCTTAAGTCCCCGCCATCATCAGTCATACGCGCCACCATGCTAAACGCGCTACTGGTAGTCGCTCTAAAAATCGGCGCGTGCTGAATATTGGGTGCCTGATTTCCCGCTCCGCCAAATGATCCACCGCCGGGCGCTTCCGTAGTGCTTTCATTATTTTGTGCCTGCGGTGTTGTACGCGCCACAAAATCAAATGAATTATTATTAGTATCCTGACCATTCCCATTAGTCGCGTCTGTTCCGCCCGTGGCCATGGTCGCTACCGTGGATCCGTTATTAGCCTTGCGTTCGATCGCTGCCCCATTATTGGTTAAAGAGGTCACCGCCGGACCCTCACAATTAGTCTGTACAGAGTGGCTACCCCAACAAACCTTATCAATGACTGCCGTAGAGGTGGCCGAACTATTGCTGATATACAAAGCAGAATCCGGAAGAATCGAAGCGCTCGAAGTCGAATAAACCGCGTCGGCCGTAGTTGAAGCCGGTGAGGTAACTGGCGCAATCAAAAGAAAACCATTCGCTGGAACTTTCACCCCCGTGCCCGTACGCGTGAGCCAAGTCAACGCCACCGCGGTATCAATCGTACCGGCCGCGTTAACCAGATGTAAACGCAAGGTACTAGTCGCCAAAAAGTCACTGCCGCTACGGTTATAAATTTCCACAAACTCATCGTACTGATCACCACTCGCTCCCGCTTTAATTTCAGAAATAATGAGGGGTTGAAAACCAGAAAATAATACACTCGCCGAGGTAAACCCATTGGCAATGCCAAACTTATTTTTAACATTGGCGCTCACCGCGATTTTACTAGTGCCGTCACTAAGCAGCGTTGCTCCGCTGGCGACCACGCGCACGGATCGGTTGTCAGGCAGTACCGTGACGAGGGTCGCCGCCGAATTTCCACTACCGCT
>CAZXIF010000098.1:0-11074 GCA_964640395.1 uncultured Gammaproteobacteria bacterium
GGCCAATATCATCATGGCGCAGCGATTGGTGCGAAAATTGTGTACTTTTTGTAAAAAATCATACTTGGTGCCCAAGGAAACGGTAGACGAACTGACGCGCATGTTTAAATTAAAAAAACTCTTACCGCTATTGAAAAGTTACGGGGTGCTCGACGCCAAAGAAAAAGAGGTCAGCCAATTAAAGTGGTGGCAACCAGGAGGCTGCCATCGCTGCGGAGAAACCGGGTATAAAGGACGGGTGGGTATTTATGAAATTCTCGTCATTGATGACGCCATCATTAAAATGATTAACGAGCGCGCGTCGGTGAATGATATTAAGCAGTATGCCAGCGAACAGGGCATGAATACTATGTTGGAAGATGGATTGATTAAGGCGAAACAAGGACTGACCACGATTAGTGAGGTACTGAGAGTGACGAAGGAATAAATTTATGAAAGACAATAGACAATAGTAAACAGACAACAGATACTCAAATCGTACACTTCGCTATTGTCTATTGACTATTTACTGTTGTCTACAACTTTGCTACTTAGCATGTCCTCATCCAAAGAAAAATCTATTTCTTTCGAACAAAAACTCAACCAGTGGCTCGCCGACCACCTGAGTCGGATTCCGTTTGTGCAAAAAACCTTGTTCATACACAATCTGTCCATCATGATTAAGGCGGGCTTGTCGCTGGTGGCGGCGCTCAAGGTGTTGGTGGAGCAAATCGAGCACCGCGGACTTAAAAAAATTACCCGGGAGATTACTGAGCAGGTGGAGAAAGGCCGCGAATTCAGCGCTGTTTTGGTAGAATATCCACGCTTGTTGCCCAATGTGTACGTGTGCATGATCGCGGCCGGGGAAACGTCGGGTAAACTGGAAGAAGCCTTGTCGCAAGTGGCGGAGCAGATGAAGAAAAGTCATGAATTGACGGCTCGGATAAAGGGAGCTTTGATTTATCCGGGGGTAATATTGGTAGCCATGATTGGCATTGGGGCGGAAATGATGCTGTTTGTTTTGCCTAAAATAATTGTGATGTTCGATGATTTTAATACGGAACTGCCATTGCCTACGCGGATACTGATCGCAGTGGTAGATTTTTCGGAAGACAACGCGCTGTATATTTTGGCGGGTTTAGTTGCATGCGTGATTCTGTGTATCTGGCTGATGAGAAAACCAACGGTGCGAGCGCGGGTCCACCGGGTTACGGTGCGACTACCCATTGCGGGACGCATTATTCAACAAATCAATTTGGCCCAGGGCACGCTTACGTTGTCATCACTGTTGCGCAGCAGCTTGCCGATCGTGGAAGCAGTGCGCGTGACTGCGGACGTGGAGAGTAATTTGACGTATCGGCAGGCTTGGCTAGAAGTGTCGGAGGCGCTGAAAAAAGGCGAGACCTTGTCACAGCTACTTGGTCGTTACCCGCGGTTATTTCCTCCCATGACCATCGGTATGGTGCGTGTGGGCGAGGAGTCGGGGCAAGTGGAGGGCATGCTCAAGGAATTGGCCGAGTATTATGCCGCGGAGGTGGACACGATCATGAGAAATTTCGCCACGATTATTGAGCCGGTAATGATTCTGATCATGGGATTAAGCGTGGCTGGGATCGCGGTAGCGGTTATTTTGCCCATGTATTCTTTGGCGCAGACCATGTGACCGAGCTTATTAGCTTCTTAGCGCAGTAGCTTTTTAGCTTTTTAGTTTACGCTCAAGTCACTCCTAATAAGCTAACAAGCTACCAACCTAATAAGCTAATAATCTACACAATGTTTCTACATCATCCCTTCACCAATGCTTTTGGTCTCGATATTGGTGACTTATCCATTAAATTGGTTTTACTGTCACCGCGGCGCGATTGGCGCGGGCGACCGTATTTTGTGGCGCAAGAGACACGCTTGCTACAACTACCGCCCGGGGCGATCGCGAATGGAGAAATTCAACAGCCGGAATTGGTGCGAAAAAAATTATTGATTCTGCTCGGTAAAGATGGCGCGCGCCCGGCTATTAAGTATCCCTGGGTGGTGAGCAGTCTGCCCGAACCCAAGACTTTTTTAAAGCTTTTGGAATTAAATGTGCCGGCGACTGAATTAACGGCTGAAGAAGTTATTTTTCAAGCCAAGAAACATTTACCCTTTGATTTGGAAGAAAGTTATTGGGATTGGCAGGTGGTGTCGCCGAGCGAACACCAGAGCGAGCATTGCGCGGTACTGTTTGGAGCGGCGCCCAAAAACGTGACCGATACCTACACCTATTTGCTCGAAAGTGTGGGCTTGCAGCCGTTGGCCTGGGAGATTGAAGCAGTTGCCTTGGCGCGCTCTTTGCTTCTGAATACGAGCGACTATAGTAGTGAAGCTAGGCTGATTCTGGATCTCGGAGCCACCCGGTCCAGCTTGGTTATTTATGATAATAACACCTTGCAATTTAGCGTTAGCTCCAATTTTTCCGGAGAATTGCTTACGACAGCCATCGCCACAGCGCTAAAAATCGGCTTGCCGGAAGCGGAGAAACTTAAAATTACCTACGGACTCGGCTATTACAAAGCCCGTCCGAACTATCTCAAGGTAGTGACCGGAATTGTTGACGCGCTGCTCGAAGACATTAAAACCACGTTGGCATTTTATAAAGAGCATTACCCTGCGGGAAACTCCGTGACCCGAGTGGTGCTCGGCGGTGGCAGCAGCGCGCTCATTAATTTGGACAACGCCATTGCCCGGAAACTAAAAATTGCCGCCCACCTGGCTAACCCTTGGAAAAATTTGGGATTACGGAATCCGCCACCTCTTAATGCCACTGTCAGCCTCCGGTTTGCTTCGGCGATTGGCCTGGCTATGCGGGCGGTACGCAATCCGCTCCAAGAGTGATTATTTTGTTCTATGCTATTCTTTACCCTCAACGTCTTATCACCGGTGAAAAAAAACAAGTTAGAACAGCTGATTCATTTTTTGTTTACTAAGAATATCTTAGAAATCGCGCTGTTGTTTTTGGCGATTTTAGCTTCTACGTATGTGTGGGGTTGGCTCGTGTTGAGCCAAGTGTTCAACGATTTGTCACAAAGTTCGCTATTGGTAAGCCGTGATCGCTTGGGTTATAATCAAGAGATAAAAAGTATTAACCTGATGATAAAAGAAGTGGACCTAGCTAGCCAGGACTATGCCGCTCTTACGCCTAAACTAATCGAACTCACGACCAGTACGCCGGCCAACGTGAAGTTTGTCTCGCTCACCTTGGATAGACGTAAAAAAAATCTTACGCTAGCGGGGACAGCCAAAACACGGGCTGATCTGCTGGCTTTTGAACAGGCTCTCCACGCTATTCCTTGGATTGAAAAAACTACCACCCCTCTCTCCCAACTGTTAACCCAAACAGATATTAACTTTCAAATCACGGCTGTCCTTAAAAATTTTCCACCGTTGCGGAATGATTCCATTTTGCCACGGGCTCGCTCGGTAGAGTAGTAATCTATGAAGATCACTGTAGAAAGAAGAGTCATCTTAACGGTGGCGGCATTTGGAGCGGCCGTAGCGTTGATTTTGTTGGCTATTATCTGGCCAACTATTCAGGCCATTTCTGATCTTAACTCTGATACCTGGCAGCTACGACAATACCTGGAGAAAAAGTATGAGGGAGTAAAAGAATTACGTCCCTCACAAAAGAAAATTGCTTTGGTGAAGGAGGCGGTCGCGCGTTACCCCGAGTATCTTTTGTCCGCTGGTGATGAATTGGTCTTGATTAACGCCCTCGAAGCCATAGCTAACAACCGCGAGGTGGTTCAAAAAATCGCCAACCCTAATGCGGAGACTTCTCTGAGCAAGACGACGCGTCCGTCACTCGGCCTGTCTTTAACCACTACTGGCTCTTACAAAAATCTGCTGGGCTATTTGAGTGAGGTGGAGCATTTACCCTATTTTATTACTATTGAACAGCTATCTCTAGCGCCGCAAGAAAGAGATTCATCGATCAAAAACAGTTCCCCTGATTTAGTTTTGCGTTTAGTGATTAAGGTATATGTCAAATAACCTAGCTTTCTTTTCCTCAAAATCACCTTACCTTGGTTGGCGACTAGCCAGTATTGTCGTGGTCGGGGTGATGACGTTGGCTACGATAGGCAGTCTATGGTTTATTTATAAAAATATTTATAGCACGATTCAGGATAGTACGGTCATCGTTTTATTGAGTGTTTCTACCAGCTGGCAGACCGTTGATCTGCCGACTTTTCAAAAAATTGAAGTTCGGCTTCGTGAAAAAAATACTCCTCAAGAGTGGCCCGTACCGTTGCGCAACCTTTTTTCCTACCAAGAGGCGGGCCCTGCTTTGCCTACTAGCACCCCTAGTCGATAAACCAAGGCAGGTTGGTTGCTCTGCTTAGTAAAGGTGTAGTAGAATGAGCTCCTTATCTTAACCTGTCATTCCACCGACTCAGTCGGGGGAATGACACCGACTGTTTTTTGAATGGCTCGAATTTATTATAATACTATGCTTAATTACTGGTTTGTTTTAGGCCGAGAACCTCTCTTGTCCGCCGCCGAAATAGCGGCGATTTTTAAATCTACGAATTATCAGATTGAACCGCCGCTTTTGAAGATTTCTATTCCCGAACTTAATACTGAAGCAACGGCCGTGCTGATGAAACGTTTGGGGGGGACAATAAAAATTGGTGTCGAAATGGCGGAATCTTTGTCAGAGAGTGAATTGCTGGACGCGATAGCAACAGAGTTGCACACGGTGGAAGGCAAAATACATTTTGGTATAAGCTTGTATGAAAAGGTTGAGCCCGGGGCGAAATCCCGCTCGCGCGGGGAACAATTGATCGATACGGTGTACCAATGGGGGAAGGAAATTAAACGACGGCTGAAAGAAGCCGAGTTGTCGGTGCGGCATGTTTATAATCGGGAAGCGATATTGTCGTCGGTGACGGTGGAAAAAAATGGATTGACGAAACGGGGGCGGGAATTTTTGATCTGCCAGGACGACGGTGGCGACGGTAGGGGCAGAAAATTTTCTGCCCCTACACCATCCGTGACCTATTCATTAGCCAAGACGCTCGCGGTGCAGCCGTTTGAAGCCTTTGGGGCGCGTGATTTCGGCCGACCCGGGCGGGATGACCTAAGCGGTATGTTGCCGCCGAAATTGGCGCTGATGATGTTGAATATCGCTACAAAATCACCTGGCGTAGGGACGGATTGCAATCCGTCCCTACTGTTAGACCCTTTTTGCGGATCAGGGACGATACTGACGGAGGCGATGTTGCTTGGTTATACCAAATTGATTGGCAGTGATGTTTCTGAAAAGGCCATTGAGGATAGTCGGAAGAATGTTGAGTGGGTGCAGGGAAATTGGAAACTAGAAACTAGAAATTGGGGAAGTGAATTGTTCCAATCGGACATTAAAAATATTTCACAAAAAATTACTCCAGCCTCTATTGATTCGATCGTGACAGAACCATATTTGGGCAAACCGCTCAAGGGGAATGAATTGCCTGAACAACTGATGGCGCAAAAAGATGAATTAAAAAAATTGTATCTTGAATCATTTCAGCAATTTTTTACTATTTTAAAACCGGGCGGACGCGTCGTGTTTGTCATTCCGCGTTTTAGGACAAATCATTTCGCTCCCTCCCCTGCCCGCCGTGCCCCGTCGAATGACTGGGGAGGGGAGGTTAGGGGGGGTGGGAGCAATAACGGTTGGCTAATAATTGATTGCGTGGAAGAGATTAAAAAATTAGGTTTCTTGGTGGTGCCATTGCTACCTCAGCATGATTTTCTTTTGTATGCTCGATCGGATCAGCGGGTGGGGCGGGAGATTTGGCGATTTGAGAAAAGAAAATAGGTATGTCGACCTTAACTGATCCATGAGACCGGTCAGTCTCATGGTTTAGTTTAGAATTTTTTGGCGGCGGCGGCTTTGTCGTCTGACTTTGAGTCGATCGATTGATCTCTATTTTTTGGATTAGTTAGTCTGGTTTTTTGATTCGCGTAGCGAGTAGCTGTTTCGAACAGTTCCCCGATAAACATTCCCGTGTCAAAGGGTTTTTTCTTATTGAGCGCTGCCCGACGACCGGCTTCTTTGATGGTGCCTTCCATAAATACCGGGCCAAGCGCGTCGGTAATGCCATCAGTTACCTGTGCCAACACGACGTTGGCTTTGAGGGGGTACTCCGTAAACCAGGCTTCGGGTATTTCGCTTATCTTGGCTCTGGCCAGATCGTGGTGCAGGGATCCTAAGGTAGCCGTGATGATATCATTTTTTCCATAAAACTCTTGATTGGTAATAGCGAGGCGTTCGGCTGGAGTAGCGGGTCGACCGGTTTTACGCTTTACTTCTATCTCTTCTACTTGTTGACCTTCGGTATGATCAAAGGTGATTTGTTCAACGGTTTTTTTATCGAGGTCGAGGGCGTATAAGCGACAATCTCCGCGATGAAAATTTAAAAAAACTTTTTCTCCCCTTTCATTTACACAGGCGAGGCCCATACTAAATACGGTACTGACATTGGCGGGTTCCGCTCCGGCCGCGCTGATGGCCACAGCATGGTTGTCTTGGTAGGCTTTGAGCTCGCGGGCGGCTTGATCGGCAATACGACGAATCAGGTCGCGCCCTTCGGAGAGAGTGGGGAGAGATTGGTGGTGATGGTTAAAATCCTTTACCTCGTGGTGAGCACGTTCTTTCAAGATTTGGGCGGCACCCCGGGAAAAGCCTTGGCCCATCCCTAATCCATCGGCGGCCAACAAAAATGCTCCAGTTCCCTCGGCCATATCAATCGCGAGGGCGGCGTCTTCACAATCTTCTTCACGCTCGCGATAGGGTATCCCTGATTCTTTGGACGCGGCCGGAGACAAGGGAATGTTAGCTTCCGGAGATTTGGCGCGGTCGAGAGGTGAAATAGGATACCCGCTATCGGGTGGTCGTTTGCCGTGAATATCCATACTATTGATTGATATGAAAATACATAACGTCGCCGTCCTGCACTAAATATTCTTTTCCTTCTAAGCGTAATTTTCCGCTCTCGCGCAGTTTGCCCCAGCCTCCGAGCGCGACGAAGTCGGCCCAACCTACGACATCGGCTTTGATAAACCCTTTGATAAAATCGGTGTGAATGACGCCAGCTGCTTCCGGGGCTTTGGTGTTTTTCTTGACTGTCCAGGCGCGGGTTTCCGGTTCGCCGGAGGTGAAGTAGGTAATAAGGCTTAAAAGTTCGTAGCTGGCGGTAATCAATTTATCTAAGCCGCTTTTTTCAGTACCAAGTTCTTGGAGAAGGGCCTTTGATTCCTCTACTGTCATATCCGCCAACTCCGCTTCCAGCTTGGCACACACTTCTATTTGAGCATTGGAATTTGAAATTTGTTTCGAATTTCGAGCTTCGGATTTGGAATTTTCATCTATGTTCACCACATAGAGCAATGGCTTCATGGTGAGTAAATGGAGTTCGAGGACGAAGGGTAATTCATCGGCGTTAAACTCCAGTTGGCGTACCGGGAGCGAGGCTTGGAGCTGGGTATTTATTCTTTCGAGCACGGCGATCTGGGGGGCGACTTCTTTGGCTCCCGCGCCTTTGGCGGATTTTTTTACGGTGTCGAGGCGTTTGGTTACGGTTTGCAGATCGGCCAGGGCTAATTCGGTATTGATAATGGCCGCGTCTTCCAGGGGGTCGACCCGATTGTGGACGTGGGTGATATTGTTATCCGTAAAGCCGCGTACCACTTGGGCGATGGCGTCCACTTCGCGAATGTGCGAGAGAAATTTATTGCCGAGACCTGCGCCGGTAGAGGCGCCGGCGACCAGACCGGCAATATCGACGAATTCGATGGTGGTGGGAATGATTTTTTTAGATTGGGATGTTTGCGACAATTTTTGTAAACGTTCATCGGGTACTTCAACCACACCGACGTTGGGGTCGATGGTGCAGAAGGGGTAATTTTGAACGTTGGCTTGTTTGGTGCGGGTGAGAGCGTTGAAGAGCGTGGATTTGCCCACGTTCGGGAGGCCGACGATACCGATGGAGAAAGACATAACTTCATGAAAACATTAAAGCATAAAAGCATTAAAACAGTGTTTGATGCTTCCAATGCCTTCGCATTGTTCACTGTTTTTATGTTTTAATGTTCTGGTGTTTTAATGTAAAGGGGATTCTATAGTAAAGTGTCAACCTTGACAAGACAGCCTAAAGTGCCTATAATTCGATAACTTAATCTACTTTTCGGGCCTGTAGCTCAGCTGGCTAGAGCGTCGCTATGGCATAGCGAAGGTCATGGGTTCAAGTCCCATCAGGTCCACCATTCAAAACTTTTTTTCGACTTCATGCTCAAACCGCTGGCCTTTGGCTCGCCACATGTCTATGGCGGTTTCTTTCAGCGCTTTCAGGAACGCTTCTTTGGGTGTTATCCGTGCAAGGTAGGCAAAGAATTCTTTTTCTAGCTTGAGCACGATCCGCACATGACCGTCCTTCGTAATGGAAAATCGGGATTGAATTTGTTGTACTTCGTCAGCACTCTGCGTCTTTGGCTACAAGATTAAATTTGTACTCTATTTCGAGTGCGACTTTTTTCATTTTCATCTTCATTGTCAGTTAAACAAAAGGCTCGCGATCTGTTACCACTTTTGCTTATTTAGCCATAGTGTATGGCAGTGGACAAAAAAACGCGTGCCTGTAGACCATTGCGCTTGGTTTGAATATAGCATATAATGTACTGGAAGTTAGCTTTAAGTTAACCAACAGTCACTATATGGATAACAAACCCACAAAAGGTCAATATGTAGAGACATTATTGCGATCTCCCAAGACCGTCTTTTCTAATAAAGATGTGGCTTTGATGTGGGGTGTAGAAGCGGAGAATGCTGTCAGAGTGAGATTAAACAGCTATGTAAGAAGCGGTAAGTTAATCAGGGTACGTCGTGGCATCTATGCCAAAGATAAAAATTATAATCGCTTTGAATTGGCGACGCGCATTTATACTCCCTCATACATCAGCTTTGAAACAGTATTGACCCGTACCGGAGTTAATTTTCAGTACTACGGAAATATTTTTGTTGCCACATACGTTACCAGAGAAATTGATGCCGACGGTCAAAAGATTTCATTCGTACGTATGAAGGATTATGTTTTGAGCAATACTGCTGGTATCGAACATGCAGACGGCATTGCCACAGCAACTAAAGAGCGTGCTTTTTTGGACCGTATTTATATCAGCAAAGATTACCATTTCGATAACTTGGGTGTGTTGGATTGGGAGAAAGTTTTGGAAATTTTACCTATCTATCACAACAAACGAATGGAGAAAAAGGTAAAGACCTATTTCGAGCACTATAAAAGCAATCAAACTGAGAAGACACAAAACATATGACACGAGACTACTCAAAACATAAAAATATACTGCTTCAGATTCTGAAGGATATTTATTCTGATACATCGATCGCGCCACACTTGGGTTTTAAGGGCGGTACGGCCGCTCTCTTGTTCTATGAGATGTCTGGTTCTTTCTTAAGAATAATTGGTCGATCAATAAGGAAATTGTGGAACAGCGTTCCGTGGTATCCTTCAAAGAACTTTTGCAAAAATCTGTTGAGCAGATGTAGAAGATGGATAACAAGCATATCCTTGATGGCTTGGGTGACTTCCTCACTGAACCTCAAAAAGACTGGGCCCGGGCAAAGCTCTGGACTGAGACCATTTTCCTATTAAAAGCTCGGATGGAAAGCGAAAAATAAGAAATATATGAAGATAAAAGACCGAGCGCACCGCGAGTGGACGGAGGAGCAAATACAGCGGTTAGCCGAGATTGTTCGTAGTTATCGCGGAGAGAAAGGTGCCAAGAAATACAAGGACGTAAAAGGGCTTTGTAAGGCGGCAACTCTCGACGAGGTTCGCACTGCCGGCTACTCCCTAAATCCTGGTCGATATGTTGGCACTGCAGATGGTGAATTTGTAAGTGATGCAGACAAGGTGAAAGTGGAGATATTTTTGCGTGATGAGAATGTTTGGCTTACACAAGCCAAGATAGCCGAACTCTTCAATGTTGGCATTCCTGCTATAAATAAACATCTCAAAAACATCTTCGACGAGGGTGAACTGCAGGAGAATTCAGTTATTTCCAAAATGGAAATAACTGCCGATGATGGCAAAAACTACAAAACAATGTTCTATAATCTCGACGCGATACTTTCTGTTAGCGGATATCCGCAGTAGCGAACGTAGGTTTTACCAAAAAATTACAGATATTTACGCACAGTGTAGTGTGGATTATGATAAAAATAGTATTGAAGCTCAACATTTTTTTGCTACCGTGCAAAACAAATTACACTTCGCCATTTCTGGTCTCACGGCTGCAGAAATTATCAGCGACCGCGTAAGCAGTGCTAAATCAAATGTCGGTCTCACTAACTGGAAAAACAGCCAACAAGGCGCTATACGCAAATCGGATGTAATAGTGGCTAAAAATTATTTAGAAGAAAGGCAAGAAATAATATGAAAAATACCGAATTCCAGAAATTAACGGATGAAGCACATGATCTTGAGGAGAAGATTAAAGAGAATTTTAAGAAACTAATATGAAAAAAATACCTGACAATCAAATAGCTTTCTATCAATCGCCAGACGGATCAGTGAATATTGAAGTATTATTTGCCGAAGAGAATATTTGGCTGACGCAAAAGAAAATGGCCGAGCTTTTTGATTGCTCGGCAGATAATATCTCACTTCATCTAAAAAACATCTATCAAGAAAAAGAAATTGACCAAGATTCAACTACCGAGAAATTCTCGGTAGTTCAAAAAGAAGGCGAACGAGAAATTTCTCGCGAGGTCTCTTTTTATAGTCTCGAAGCTATTATTGCCGTTGGTTATAGAGTAAGTTCCGAGCGTGGTTCGCAATTTCGTCAATGGGCTACGGGGATTTTGAAGAGCTACATCCATAAAGGCTACGCCATGGATAGCGATCGCATGAAGTACGGCTCTCGTTTCAGTGCCAGATATTTTGAGGATTTGTATGAAGAAATCAAAGATATTCGCACCAGCGAGCGGAGAATCTATCAAAAGATTACCGACATTTACGCGACGGCCATAGATTATTCGCCCAAGGCGTACGAGAGTAAAGAG
>CAZXIF010000099.1:0-3049 GCA_964640395.1 uncultured Gammaproteobacteria bacterium
TTGAGTTCGCCCATACCGAGACGATTGGCGATCGGCGCGTAGATTTCCAAAGTTTCTTTGGCGATGCGGAGTTGTTTTTCCGGAGCCAGCGCCGACAAGCTTTGTAAATTATTAAGTCGGTCAGCGAATTTTATAATAATAACCCGGAGGTCTTGCGCCATGGCCACAAACATTTTGCGCAGGTTTTCGATGTAGCGTTCGACGCCGCGATATTTGACGTGGCCGAGCTTGGTTACACCAGCGACCATGCCGGCAATATCTTTGCCAAATTCTTTTTCGATTTCTTCGAGCGTGACCGGCGTATCTTCAGGAACGTCATGGAGTAGGGCGGCGACAATAATCGGGATGTTGACGCGCATTTCCGCCAAGATCATGGCGGTGCCAAGCGGATGGACAATATAGTCTTCACCGGTTTTTCGTTTTTGTCCTTCGTGGGCTTGCTCGGCGTATTCGTAAGCTAACTTAACCAGGTCCAAGTCCCCTTCAGGGTTGTATTTTTTAATCGCTTCGATAAGCTGATGAAGTTGGGTTTGGACCATGGAGGATTTTTTAGGGCAGGAGGAGAGCATGTAACCCAAAACATAGTGAATGATAGGGTTTGGACAGACCTCCCGCCAGTCACTATTATAGTCGAGAAATTTCTCCTAGGCAAGGTTACCGGTATTTCCTACGCACCTTGGTCGCCATCAGGCTGCTGTCGTCGACTCAAATGCCGCATTAAAAATGCTGGGAGCGAGACGAGCACGCGGCGCTAAAGCCGTAAACAAACACTTAACTGTTCTTGCGTTATCGTCGTAATTATACGTTGGGAGGTTTGTGATTTTTGGAGAAAGGAGGAGAAAACGAAAAGTCCTCGCCACGGAGGTGAGGACTTTCCAGTTTGATGGGTCATCGGACCCCTATCATTCACACCGCCAGTATAGCTGATTTTCAGGATTTGTCAACCCCCCGCGCCTTTTTTAACTCTTTGTTTAAAAAAACAGCCGTTGAAGTGATCTCGGGCTGTGGTCTAACGCGAGCGTTTGATTCGACGCCGACGGGAACTATCCGGACGTGATGTTCCAGAGTGGCCCACGGCCGTCGCGGCTGAAGGTTTCCCCCGACGTTCGTAGTGGCCGCCTTTCAAGAGTCGGACGGGGAGATGGGTTGACCAGATCCCGTACGAAGCCTCAACCGTACCGGAGAAGCGTCCGCCCCAAGGCCGGTGTATAGTACACTCTGCGCGATGGTGGACCACGATTGTTCGCTGGAGGAAGGCCTTCTTTTCTTCCATCCTTCTACGTTCGCCGCCGTGGAACTTGCGATTAACTACGAACAAGGCGGCGAATTTTGCTTCCACTGACATAGTGGCTGTTTCCAAACCGTAGGTTGCGATGTGGTGGGCGAGTGAATCGAGCCATCGGTTGGTCGCGGCCGACCGACGATGGCCTTGTCGTTTGGCCTCGCGGAGTCTGGTCAGGTTAGTGCGGATGTACCGGGCCAACTCTGCCGGATGGCTCGGAATCGTGTAGCCATTTGTTCGGAGATCAGTTGCTCGGTATCCGTGATGTTTTCCTTGCGGTTTTTTTCTCGCCCCCCAAACCATGTAAAGGAGGAAGGCGAGCACCAGGATGACGGCTAGTATGCCGTAGTATTTGGTGGACCAGATTGTGTCTGGTGTCATCGGTTCCTCCTTTGTCGAATATGGTCGACAACCGAGTTTAGCAAAAGACAGCCACCTTGTCAATGACTGTCTTAAATATTTTTTGAGTTTTTATTATTTGCTTGAACAATCTTTACTACTACAAACCGTTGTTTCGTTCGGCCCGAAGACCATTAAGCTAGAGCAAGTGGGACATTTTTCGCCGGTCGGTTTGCTCCAGAGCGCGAAATCGCAGTTGGGGTAGCGATTGCAGGCAAAAAAGGTGCGGCCCTTTTTGGAGCGCTTTTCAACAATATCGCCTTGGTTACATTTGGGACAGGCCACGCCGGTTTTCTTTTCTATTTTTTTAATCGTTTTGCAATCAGGATAACGCGAACAGGACAGGAAAGGGCCAAAGCGTCCGCGTTTGATTTGCATGGGCGCGCCGCAGGCCTCGCATTTTTCGTCAGTGGTTTCCGGCGGCAGTGGTTTGTTATCTGCCCCAAGCTGTTTAGTGTTTTTACAATCAGGATAGCCGGTACAGGCTAGGAATTTACCGAAACGGCCGATTTTAATAATCATAGGTTTACCGCATTTTTCACAAACCTCGTCAGTTTTTTCTTCGGTCAGCGCTTTTTTATCCACACTGATCATTTTTTCGTCAAGATTTTTTTTGAACGGCTCAAAGAAATTTTTTATCACCGGCACCCAGGCGGTTTTACCTAAAGCGATGTGGTCGAAGTCCTGTTCCATTTTGGCAGTGAAATCAAAATCAACAATGTTGGGAAAATGTTCTTTCAGTAGGTGAGTCACTACTATACCAATATCGGTCGGTTTAAAGCGGCGGTTATCAATGCGTTCGACATAGCCGCGATCTAAAATTGTGGAAATAGTCGGAGCATAAGTCGAAGGCCGACCGATGCCATATTTTTCCATGGTTTTTACCAGTGAGGCGTCAGAATAACGGGCGGGTGGTTCGGTAAAGTGCTGTTCCGGTAGTACTTGCTTTAAGGGGAGGATTTCTTTTTCTTTGACTAACGGCAGAACGACATCTTTGGTATCACTCGGCCAAATTTTTAGATAGCCAGCAAAGCGGACGGTGAGACCAGTGGCGCGGAAAAGATAAGAATTTTTGGTGCCCTTGACCGCTACATCAACTGTAGTCGTGGCGACTTGAGCCTCGGCCATTTGCGAAGCCACCGCTCTTTGCCAAATTAGCTCGTAGAGTCTGGCCTGGTTCGGATCTAATTCACGACTCACGGTTTCGGGTTCGCGGTTCACGTTAGTCGGCCGAATGGCCTCATGTGCCTCTTGAGCTAATTTTCCTTTATTAATAAAAGAGCGTCCTTTGTCCAAGCCATACGGAGCGCCGAAAGTTTTTTTGATATAAGCACCGGCCTCGGCGACAAATTTTTGCGCCAAATTAAC
>CAZXIF010000100.1:0-7279 GCA_964640395.1 uncultured Gammaproteobacteria bacterium
GATATCATCCACTTGCCAAGGCCGGATTAGATTTAAGAGCTGCTCATAGTGACCGGTGAGAGTGGACGGGTTGTTCATATGATTGGATGGGTTAAGAATTATACCATCCAGTGTATCGAAAAACTTCGACTCACGCTATGAAATTACCCACACAATTGTCGGTAGAACCAAAAAATGAGATATAAAAAAACCAGCTATGTCCCATGGCACTTTTTAAACTTTTTTCCACTATCACAGCCACACGGTTCATTGCGACCCAGCGGCGTGCCAGAGCGCTGGTAGGTGACTTCTGAAGTAGTCAGCTCCGGAGTGGCAAAACGAATCGCGAACGGTTGAAGCCATTTAAAATAAAGATAGGCCGGATCGATTTTGAACTGCTCTTCCTCGACGGCGCGTATCCCCTCGGCCATCACGTTCATAATCGCTTCCGCAACGGTAGTGTGTTCCAGTTCATTCGATCTACCGTCTATCTCGGTCAGCCGTTGTTTGACGTCAGCACGTTTTTTGCTCTCCCCAGTGGTTTTATACAACTCAAGCAAAAATTCCAGGAGATCTTGATAACATTCGTACAGCGTCGCGGCAGTGATAAGGCGTTTGGTCTGCGTTTGTTCCCACTCTGCCACCGCGGCCAGTCCTTGAAGCGCCACCACTTCGGCGACCACATAATCTTTCTTCTGCAGCGCTTGATGAGCCATGCTCAGCCATGGCCACGCATCAGCCGCATACCCAGCCACCATAGCAGTGAATTGTTCTTGCCAAGTGACGTCACCGTGGTTATAGGCCGCGGCAATGACTGGTAATTGGCTTAACTGGTAGCCGGTTACCTCGCCAACCCGAGCGCAAATACTATACCAACGAGGCGCCCGCTCGGTATTATTTTCGGCAATCGCGCAGTCTGCTAGAGTAGCGGCATAGCTAAATTCCACACTCTTCCGCCAGTCGTCCCATAGTTGTTGCGGAGCCTCGGTAATAAAACGCTCCAACACCATCAAACCGCTGGCGATGATCTCTGTTTTGGGGCGCTTCTTAAAAACTTCGGCTTCCAGCGTGTCAATCGTGTCACGCCAGAGCTGTATGGTCAATTGCTCCGGCACCCAGCGTTTGAAGAGAGCGAGAGCGGCCATCCATATAAAATCACAGTCTTCGTCCGGCCCGGTATAGCGCGGTTGCCACAGCTTATCGGCCAATTGTTCGGCATCAGAAAAACTTCGCGCCTGCGAGCGAAATTCGCTTTCGGTAACAGGCACTCCAAAATCGGCTAATTGTTTGATTATTTTGGCTATCGGCCAGCTCTTTTCAATCGCCTCCAGATCCCAGCGTTGTAAGGGGTTATTTTTATCCGCCAGGCGGCGGGACAGGTTCTCTAGAAATCCAGTTTGAATTAAGTCATCAAAGACGCCCTCGGCTAAATCCCTGGTTAATTTTAGCGCAAAATCATAGTTCGGATTAAGCTCTAGTGATAGAGCCAGTATCCGTTCGCCTATCGCTCGTTCACCTAGGGCAAAATGCGTAAAAGCTTTGTTGGCAAATACTCGATACACTTCAGGCATCGTGTTACGATCGCGCAGAAAAATGTTAAACGTTTCATTGTAAGCCTCCAGCGCTTTAACCGGTTTGTTTTGTAGCGTATAGTCGTGGGCCAGCTTGGCCTGCCTATACCAGTCAGCGGACAGGATAGGAATTTCACTCATAATAATAGGGGATTCGCCCGTACGCGGTTCACGGGTTTTGGCCGCTGGTGATTTGCCGCCCAACCAGCGCTGTGGGGTGTGATGATATACCGCATTGAGCGCGAGCACAAAAGTTTCCAGTTCACCTTTAGCAATATCTGGCGGCAAGAGGCTGGTAGTGAGTGTAAGGTATGACCAGTCATGAGCGCCCGCTTCACCCTTTGGCAATTCGTAGATCCACCGTTTAATCAAAGGCACATCGATGTATTGATCCAGACCATAGCTTTGTAGCAGAGCCGTTAACTGGGCTTCGGCTTGTTCGGCGGTGACTTGTCCGTCGTCGGCATCGTTTGTGGCCCAGGCCGTAAATGCTTGGGCGGGATTTGATTTGGCACTATAGAGTTGCCAGGCATCACGTGGTGTTAGCTTTTTATTTGGATGTTGCGATACCAAACTGGCGCGCAAACGCTCGGTGAGCACACAGGGTACCTGGAGTCCATCCGCGCCCACCAATTCATAATGGTCATCTATTCGACCAACGCGCGTGTACAACAGATAACCAATGGTGGCTTGGTGCGTGCCGCGACGCTCGCGTACCTCATATTCAAGACCGCTAAAAATGTCACGCAGATAGAGAGCGCTATTATATCGAATGTCTACTATTTCAAAAATACTATACACGTTGGCCTGTAACACCTGGTACGGTCGCAACTCCGCTTCCGATAACTCGAGAGGATTCCGCTGATTAAAATCCTCTAACAGCGTTTGTCCGTTGGTCAGCTTAAATTCATAACTGAGCCATTCATTGAACCAACCTTCGGTCATCACATCAACGGTTAGATCCGCCAGCAATTCTGGTTTTTTAATATTAAAAAAGGTACAGACGGCACGTTCCATGTCTTTGTTGTAGAGTGGATTTTCTAGATAATAATCGTCCAAACGCCGTATCAGGCCTGGTTGCATAGTCTATATATTAAGCGCTTTCAAGTCCTTTTCTACAAGTTTAAAATACTCTACGTTTTAATAAACGTCAAGAAAACACGGATAATCCACAGTTGATTGTTTGACACTTTTTTAAAGAGAATGGGATAATTGAGCCGCATTGGTGTCGTCCCAAGCATGGACCATAAGGAATTTTTAAAGTGGCGTTGGCCGGAGGATTTTAAATTTATTGTGATTAACTAGTTTAAAAAATTTTTCAATCAATTTTTACAGATTAAGTGAATCCACAGTTTTTTATTTGACATTTTTTTCTTTGTGATGGAATATTGCGGGGTGGGGCTATCTATGCCATAGTCGGTGATTATTTTTAACTATCAACCCTATGTCAAAATATTTTTTTCATACGATGCGATTTTTGTCTGTCTTTATTATACTCTCACTTGTCTTGAGCGCGGTTCCGGCAGCGGCCTTTTATCCGGCGCGCAATTTTCATACTATACCGCTCTACACCAAACATAAAAAACCAAAAGTAATCAAAACTAGAGTGGCTCCGGGGATTATCATAGCGTCTCCCCAAAGTGGTGATTTGGTAGATCGGAGTGAACCACTCGTGGTTACGGTTGATTATGAAGCCTGGCATTTGGAGTGGATGAAGAAAGATAAAGAAAAAATCGTCCGACCGGGTTCATTTAAAGCCATAGAATTATTGATGAACGGCCAATCAATTGAGCTTCAGGAACTCGCTAAAGATAAGAAAAAGCTCGGTGTTGCCACTTTTACTATTGCCCCGGAGAATTTTTCGTCAGATGCGTCGGAAATAACGCTACAAGCCGTGGCTTATGATCGTTATAAATCATGGAAACACTGGCCGTCTAAATTGTCAGAGAAGGAAGCTAAATCGCATAATCACATTGCGGTAATGTCTGAAGTTGTTACGGTTAAACTAGTACTAACCGTGCAAGCGATGCGACAGCTGGCCAAGCAATTCCACGGGACGCTTGATCCGGCTGGCGATGCGGATGGTGATGGGCTGACTAACGGGTTTGAATTATATACGCTCATTTTGACCACCCGACCTGATCAAGCCGATACGGATGAGAACGGCGTCTCGGACGCGCAAGAGGACGCTGATGCGGATGGATTGACCAACCTACAGGAGCAAGCCAAGAGTACCAACCCACACGTGCCAGATACTGACGAAGATGGTCTGACTGATGGCGCGGAAGTGAATGTACGCGGCACCGACCCGACCAAAAAAGATTCCGATGGCGATGGCCTGGACGATGGTTTGGAGATTGAGCTAGGTACTAATCCACTCAATCCAGATTCTGATGGTGACGGCGTGCCAGATGGTCAAGACACGCTGGCCTTTTCCCTAGCTGATGCGGACAGCGGCGTGACCTTGGCTATCAAAGGACAGGGTGATCTCAAGAAGCATCTACAGATTGCTTCGCTCAAACAGGAGCCGGTGGTTGCCGGCGCTTCGGCATTTCGTTCGGCCATCAGTATTCACAACACCGGTGATGGCCGGCTAGAGGAAGCCGTCATTAGCATGCCCTACGACCCGGCCTTGGACGCCACGGCGGTCAACAATCTCGTGATCGCCCACTTTAATACCGATACGGGAGCATTAGCCCCACTGACTGAGCAGGTCATTAATACCGCTGATCATACGGTAAGTGGAAAAACCACCCATTTTTCAACCTTCGTGCTTTACGATAAGGTAAAAATGCAGGAATTGTTCGCTACTGAATTTTTTGGGAGTATTCGCGGCGGCGGCGGATCTATAGTGCTGGTATTTTCCATTGATTCTTCCGGCAGCATGGTTTGGAATGATCCCACCGATGTTCGCAAGTCCGTATCTAAAGACCTCATTGATTCTTTGGAAGCTACCGATAAAGTTGGCGTGGTTGATTTTGATTCCTACGCGCGAATTTTTCAGGCTATCACCACCGATAAAGAAGCCGCCAAACGCGCTGTAGATAGGATAAATTCCAGCGGCGGGACAGATATAGGAGCGGCAGTGAAAACCGCCAATACCATGCTTATTAATGAAGCTGGACAAGGCAGTAAAATCCAGATTTTGTTAACAGATGGCGAAGGCACGTATAGTTCAGCGCTTACCCAGCAGGCCAAAGACAATGGGATTGTCATTTACACTATCGGGTTGGGCAGTAGTGTCGACGAGGCATTGCTTCGCTCTATCGCCGTCGGCACTGGAGGAGCCTATTTTCAAGTTAGCCACGCCGGTGATCTGGTACCTATTTTTCAGACGATTAAAGACGAAACGAAAGATACGGACGGCGACGGTCTGTCCAATCTGGCCGAGATGAGCGGCATGAGAACTGATTGGGGATTTACCCTCACCTCTGATCCGAACAACCCAGACACGGACGGCGACGGTCTGAGCGATGGTGAAGAAATGGGCAGTACGGCAACTGGGATTTTTGGTCGGTATTACAATTTGCGCAGTGATCCCAACAAAGCCGACTCCGACGACGACGGAATTACTGATGGCGAGGAGAATGATGCTCAGTCGAGTCCGCTGTTGTCCGACACAGACAGTGATGGGTTAAGCGATTTTGTGGAAGAGGGACTGAATACCGACGCGACCAGTCCGGATACAGATCAGGACGGATTCAATGACAAATTTGAGCATGAGCATCGAGATGACTATGACCCGTTGGCTGTTACCGAGACGGTTTCCAAAGCTCGCTATATTTGGGAATTTGCTCGGGGGGCGGCACTGGGAGAGATTATTGAATTGGATACCATCCCAGCCATTGCGGGCAGTATTGTCGCTGGTTTTGTGGTGTGGGGCGATATAACTGATATATTGGGCGGACTAATACATGCGGACGTTGTTTCGGTGGCAACTGGAGTTGGCGGTTTCTTTGTCCCGGTGCTGGGTGATGTGGCGAAAGGTGGGGTGAAGGTGGGAAAATACATGATCAAATTTCCGACCAAGGCTGGTGACGCTCTGCGCATGTTTACCAAAATCGTGCCCGAAGAGTTGGCCGATGACGCGCTTCGGCTCACGCTTAAAAGTTATGACAGTCTGAAAAATGCTGGCTTTTCTAGCCAGGCTATTAAACGTTTGGCCAAAAGTGGACACAATCCAGATGATTTGGCCAAAGCCCTGACCGAGGCGGCCGGAACCCCCAAAATTACCGCTCGAGCTATCGGGCGCGATGCCGATGGATTTTTCACCGGTGACAAGGGGTGGCGCAATGCCGAGGAATACTTGCGTGAGGGAACACCACGACCGGGTCGGTATCCGCCCCCAGGTACCTCTTTGGGCTTTATTTCCTACCCTGATGCGGTAATTAATAGAGTAGCCCAAGAAGCCAAGACCGGGCATGTAAAGATGTCGGCGAGAATTCGGAAACAAATTGAGAAATACAAAAAATTGGTGGATGCAGGTGAGCTTGATGGCACTGAATGGCACTTTTTTCCCAGTGGACGATCGGGCAGTATTGGGGCGGATCAGAGTGTCCTCGACCTTCTGAAGGCTAATATGATTCCGTATTTTATCCATGTGCCATAACGTGAAGCGTATGCCCCTCTTCGAAAAACTCACCAAACGCAATGCCCAGGAGTATTTTGACGCCTACCTTGCTCACGCCCCGGCGGCACTAGAGCAATTCAAACAAGAACTATCACAGCAAAGCGGCATTCCCATTACCACACTTAATTGCTCACCCGAATCATTAATACCGCTCTGGCAGTGGCTGTATCCACGTCTACAGGGGGCGCAACATGCTGACAATCTTGGAAAAGACGGTCTTCCGCTGTGGTATGGTGTCGAACTTGGAAATAACCCCAGCATGCCAGGCGTTGATTTTACTCCAGAAACACTCCACTGGATAGACGGCCTCGCCTATTACTTTGCCGAAGTATTTATCAAAAATATTCCCGGAGCGCATTGGTCGATCTGTGCTGATTCTAAAGCGGTTCATTACAACAAGCCTGTTATCGAGACGAACGAAGTAAAAGGTGTGATGCCGGGGATACAGCCGGTGCACAAGATGATTGTAGCGACATCATCTGCCATTGATAAATTGCCAAAGAATCATGGCGGAAGACTTTTAGAAGTGTATAACTTTACTATTTCCGGATGGTAACCTATGCCCCTCTTCGAAAAACTCACCAAACGCAATGCCCAAGAATACTTTGACGCCTACCTGGGTCATGCCCCCGTGGCACTCCACCAATTCAAGCAAGAATTATCAGCGCAAAGTGGTATTCCGATTGAAACATTTGATTACTCACCGCAGTCACTCGTACCGCTCTGGCAGTGGCTGTATCCACGTCTACAGGGAGCACCGCATTTAACCAACAGTGGAAAAATTAATCTTCCGCTATGGTATTATGTTGAACTTGCCAATAACCCTCACATGGCAACAGATTTTACGTTGGACACACTCCACTGGATAGATGGCCTGGCCTATTATTTCGCGGAAGTATTTATCAAAAATATTCCCGGAGCGCATTGGTCGATCTGTGCTGATTCTAAAGCGGTTCATTACAACAAGCCTGTTATCGAGACGAACGAAGTAAAAGGTGTGATGCCGGGGATACAGCCGGTGCATACGATGATAATAGCGACGTCATCAGCTATTGAGAAACTTCCAAGAAATCATGACGGGGCGCTTTTAGAGGCCTAC
>CAZXIF010000101.1:0-9359 GCA_964640395.1 uncultured Gammaproteobacteria bacterium
ATGCCGCGGCCTTTGAAAAAGGTTATACCCCAGACACCGTGCTCTATGATGTAGTCACCAACTTTGAGCTGGGTGGCGGCAAACCTTACATTCCCAAAAATTACAACGGGTTGGAAAATGGCCTGGTCACCATGCGTCAAGCCCTGCAGGGATCATTAAATATTCCGGCGGTCAAAACTCTCTATTTAGTTGGTTACAGAAACGCTATTGAATTTGCTAAACGCTTTGGTTACACCTCGTTTACTGGTGATTACGGTCTTAGCTTAGTACTGGGCGGTGGGGGAGTTAATCTACTCGAACATACGAACGCCTATGCCACCCTAGCCAACCGAGGAGAATATTATGCGCCAGTAAGCCTGCTCAAAGTCACCAATCCCAAAGGTGAAGTCTTGGTAGAATGGAAAGAGTCGCCCGGGCAATTTGCGACTTCTCCTGAGGTCGCAGCCACTGTGGCCAATGTTCTCAGCGACAACGCCGCCCGCACCTTTGTATTTGGAGCCAATAATAATCTAACATTACCAGACCGCCCCGTTGCCGCCAAAACCGGGACTACGAATAATTCGTATGATGTTTGGACGTTGGGATACGTCCCGTCCCTCGCGGCCGGTGTCTGGGTTGGAAATACTCCCAATCATAACACCTCCATGAAAGGCGCCAGCAATAGATTGGCTGGCAGTATTTGGAATGAGTTTATGCGTGCCGCGCTCAAGGGCACACCGCCAGAAGGATTTCCGACACCACCAACCAACTCGTCCACCAAAGCCGTGCTACGGGGCACCCCAGGAGGAATTAAGCTACCTATCAACTCCGTCACGGGCAACATTGCGTCTTCTTCCACACCCAAAGAATTAATAATTGAAAAAACCTTTCTACCGCCGCACGATATTTTATATTATATAAACAAAGACGACCCACAAGGCCCCCTTCCCACCTTCCCAGCCGACGACGCGCAATTCCAAACCTGGGAGAATGCGCTGCAAGATTGGGCCAAGCGCCAAGCCGACAAAGGAATAGTCGTGTCTTTTAGCGAACCTCCAGGTGATTCGGATCAAAATAATACCAGCGAACTAGCCCCCACCATAGAAATAACTTCTCCTAACAATGGACAGAGCCTTGATTACCGGAAAATAAGTTTGCAAGTGGTTGTTGGCGCGCCGCGCGGCGTATTTTCCGTGTCTTATTTTATAGACGGAGAATTGGTCGGCACCAACACCGAGGCGCCTTTTAATTTGGAGTTCGACGCGAAATTTATTCCGCCCGGCCCCCACCGCCTGCGCGCCCAAGCGGTAGATGATCTCGGCAATACTGCCAGCAAAGAAATTGATTTCTCCCTGACCGCGCCCTTTGAAACCCCGCTAGCGCTGTGGGCGGACCGGTCGCCCGTCGCCACCTTAGCGGCGGATTTCCCCCACACCTTCTTTATCACCCCCTACCGTTGGGATGAAATTAAAGATATAAAAATATATCTCTTGGCCGAAGGCAAAGCTAAAAGACTTATCTACACCTTCGATCATCTGGATAAAATTTTTAACAACAAGCTGGTTCTCACCTTGAAAAACAGCCAAGGAGTAGGGACCCACCTCTTACAAGCCATCTCCACCGACAACACTGGCAATACTATCCAAAGAGATTTAACCTTTACTGTTAAATAAACCCTTTTTACTATCACTGCCTAATCGGCATAATAATATACAAATATCCCGGCTGCCCAACCGGCGACAACACGCACGGACTATCTCCGTTTACCATTTGCAGAGTAGCTCGCTCAGTCGTGATCTGTTGCAGTCCATCGAGTAGATAGCGATGGCTCAATAGGGTTGTGTTGGCCTCACCAGACACTTCCGCTGTTAGATCAGTCGTATATTCGCCAGTTTGGGTTGACGATGAAGATATCCGTAGCCCATGACCGGGGAGCAACTCAATCTTAACGGCATTAATCCCGGTGGTAGTAAATAAACCACCCGCCTTAACGGCCCTAACCAAATCGGCCACCGCAAAATCAACGGTAGTTAAAAACTGTTTGGGAATAATCTGTTGGTAATCAGGATAGGTGCCGCCCACCAAACGCGAGGTAAGCTCAGTAGTGTTGAACCGAGCGGTGAGTTGGTTTTCGGAAACCTGAAAACGCATCGCCGACTCACTGTTGGCTTCGGATGACATACTTAAAATATGCTCCAGGTGTGGCGCGGTTCGCCCCGGCAAAATAAACGTGAGCGCCCCTTCCACCGACGCACGCAAAGACATTATTTTTTCGGCCAAACGATAACTATCGGTCGCCGCCAAGGTTAGTTGTTTTTCTTGTAAAGACCAAAAAATACCGGCTAGCTCCGGTCGGATGTCATTTTTGGCCACCGCTGTCGCCACCTGCCCCAGGGCGTTTTTTAATTCCGGCGCCCCAACTTCAAAGCCCCTGCCTTCCGCAGTTTTTGGAATAACCGGGAAGTCATCAGCCGGACTACCTTTTATTTTGGTAACTGATTTGCCGGCCGATACCTGCAGCTCAGTACCCACCAACTCTAAATCCACTTTGGCTTCGCTGAGTAGGTTGATAAAATCAAAAATGGTTCGGGCCGGCACGGTAAACGTTCCAGGAGCCTCGACTTTAGCGCGCACCACTGACACGATCGCGATATCGAGGTTGGTAGACGAGATCTCTACTTTTTGAGCGTCAGCGGTTATCAAAATATTACTGAGGATGGGGAGGGTTACATTTTTGTTGGCTACCATAGTAGCTAGGGCGAGTGGTGGTAAAATATTTTCTTTGGTACAGGAAAATTTCATAGCACTTTAATTATGTCTTTAGTTGTATACTATATATAATAATATAATCATAATAATAAAGAAGTGGACAGTGGGGATAAGTGGTTTTTTAGGCTAATCAAGAATGTTTTTTAAAATTATTCACCAGGGATAATTTGTGGATAACCACAAGTTTGTACACTGGTCTGGCGCCAGGCGGCCAGGGGTGTGCAAAAAAGGCAGTTATTAACAGTTGTCCTCACCGCTGTGTCCACAAGTTTGTCCACAGAACTTTTAAACATTGTTCACGTACAGTCTTTGTTTTAGACCATCCACTGTTTGTTTTAGTTTCAAGTCGTTGACCAGCTCGCCGGAAATTTTTTCAAAGGCGTGTATGGCGGTGGTGTGGTCGCGGCCGCCCAACTCGTCGCCAATCGAAGGGTAGGACATTTTTAGCTCAGAGCGCATTAAATACATGATTATTTGGCGTGGGCCAGAAATTTTTTTCTCCCGACTTTTGCCGAGCAGGTCTGGTATCGACAAGTTGTACGCTTGGCCAACCACCTCAATGAGTTGGGCGGCGGTAATAGAGCGTCGTCCCACCCCATCAGCAGTACTCGAAAGAAGCGCCTTCACTGATTCAAGCGTGGGTTCGAGGGTTTTTAATTGGTGAGAGACAATAATTTTGTTTAAAGCTCCTTCCAGCTCGCGGATATTGCTTTGGATCGTCGTGGCCACCAACTGAAGCACCTTTGGTGGTAACGGAAAGTCTTTATCCGCGCATTTTCTCTCTAAAATAGCGACCCGAGTCTCAAAATCAGGCGCCGAGACATCGGCAATCATACCCCATTCAAAGCGCGAGCGCAGGCGCTCTTCCAGGGCGGGAATGGCCTTGGGCGGCCGATCGCTGGTAAGAATAACCTGTTTGTTGGCCTGGTGCAGTTCGTTGAAAGTGTGGAAAAACGATTCTTGGGTTTTGTCTTTTCCGGCAATGAACTGAATATCATCAATCAGAAGTAGATCAATATGACGGTAACGAGTTTGGAAGTCTTTGGCCACCCCCTCTTTAATGGAGGAAATAAAATCGTTAGAGAATTTCTCGGCGCTGACGTACATAACGCTAAGCGCCGGGTTTTTCTTAACTAGCGCATTTCCGACCGCCTGAATCAGGTGGGTTTTACCGAGTCCGACGCCGCCATAGATAAATAGCGGGTTGTAAGCTATTCCCGGGCGCGCCACCACCGCTTGCGCGGCCGCATGGGCCAGTTCGCTGCCGCTGCCAACCACGAAGGACTCAAAGCTATATTTAGGATTTAGGGGAAAACCGCCATGATCGGAAGGGGTGGATTGCAATCCACCCCTTCCGATATCAACAGAAAAAGCCGGATGAATGGTGAATAGGGGCTCCTCAAGGCGCGCCACCGGCGTTTCAGCCACGTTTTTAATATTTTCAATTTTATAATCCAGCCGTTTGATAGGTTTTTCAGTGATCCTTTCCAGTGATTTTATCAGTAATTGGTGATATTTTTTTTCCAACCACCCTTGGGTAAAGGTGTTAGGCACACAAACCAGAACCACCCCATCTTGGGTGGATATAATACCGGTATTTTTAAACCAGGTGTTGAAATTTGGTTTAGAAATGCTTAGTTCCAGCTCCGCCAGCACCGCCTGCCATAGTTCGTGGTTGTTCATAGTACACAGATTTAGACGGTTTTCATTAAGTACCCACAGTCTAACATAAGTTTTTTTAAATAGAAAAGGCTTAATGATAAGAAAAAACCGCAACTGTGGATAACCTGTGGACAAAGTTAAGAATTGACTTTTTATTTGAAATATCGTAAGCTGTCGCCAGTGATTTTTAATTTGATTTTTTAATATGTCCACCAAACGAACCTACCAGCCAAAAAAACGAAAACGTGCCAAGAGCCACGGCTTCCGCTCCCGCATGGCGACCAAAGGCGGTCGTACCGTCTTGTCTCGCCGCCGCGCCAAAGGCCGCAAGAAATTGACGGTCTCGGACGAAAAGAAAGGCAAAGCCTTGAGGAAGTAATCCCAGTCTGTCGAAAAGCTGCCTCAAGCAAAATGGGGCAGTTTTTTAATCTCTTTCCTTATGCTCCACAAAGACAATCGCCTCACCAAAGTCCGCGATTTTAACTTGGTCATGGCTCACGGACGCTGGGTAACGGGCACGTACGCGCGCCTCAAAATAGTGCGCCTGAAGGCCGCCGCAGCCCACTTCCCTAAAAAGGTTGATTCAGTTGCGTTTAGCGAGCAGCTGCGTTTTGCCGTGAGCGTTGGTGTTAAAATCGACAAACGCGCGGTGCGCCGCAACCGGCTACGCCGTCAATTGACCGAGATGATACGTCTGTGGCTCAAAGAAGAAAAAATCGCGCCGGGCTGGTATGTGCTGGTCGTGGCCGAGAAAACGGCTCTGGAGCGAACGTATTTGGAATTAGAAACCGAGTTTAAAGCGACTTTCAAGCGAGCCGGACTGCTAAGATAAGGCAAAAAACAAGATTATGAAGTGATTTCAAACTCTATGTTGCAACTGAACCGGCTAGTTTTTTTGAAAAAGATACTGCTTTTGCCGAGGCTGCTCGCGCTTGGCTTGATTCGAGCTTACCAGCACACCCTGTCGCCCGATCATGGCCCGTTGCGCGCCTGGTTCGCTCCGGGAGTGTGCCGGTTTTATCCGACCTGCAGTGAATATGGCTATCAGGTAATTAAAACCAGAGGCTTGGTTACGGGCTTCTTCCCGGTTATCTGGCGGATACTGCGTTGCCACCCTTGGAGTCAGGGCGGAGTCGACCAACCGTAGATTATTTTTCAACTTTTTTACGAAGCTTTTTAAGTAGAGCCAAATCTTTCACGACCGCGTCAGGCTCAGTTTCGAGAATAAAGTTTTTGCCGTGCAATCGCTTATCCGCGAACAAGCTGGCAAACCCCTTAGTCCCGATATGGCCTTGGCCAATATGTTCGTGGCGATCCTTGTGAGCGCCCAACTCAGGTTTGGAATCATTGCAATGGAACATCTTTAAACGCTCCAGTCCGACCGTTTTATCAAAAGCAGTGAGAGTTGCCTTAACAGTCTCAGGAGTACGGATATCATAGCCTGCAGCAAAGGCATGCTGCGTATCATAACAAATACCGATCGGGTATGGTTTTAATTTAGGATGATCAATGATTTCTGCCAAATCCTCGAACGTGCTGCCGATGGCGGATCCCGCCCCAGCCGAGATCTCAATCAAAAATTCCGTGGAACCTTTGTATCCTTTGAGCATTTCGGCCAGCCCAGCCACCAACTGATGGAAGCCTTTGTCTTTGCCGAGCGCGGTGTAGCTACCCAGATGCGCCATCACCGATTGCGCGCCGAGTAGGGAGCCGCGCTCTAATTCTTCCCGGATAACATGGATCGAGCCATATTTAATGCGCTCGTTGGCCGAAGCGAAGTTGATAAAATACGGGGCGTGGATATACCACGCCTGTTGACCATGTTCCTTGCACGCTGCTTTAAATTGCTTAGCAATAGTTTCGTCAAGCGGCGCCACATAGCCGCCCTGTGGTGAACGGCTAAACATTTGGAAGACTTCACAGCCGATTTTAGCAGCATTGGCCGGCGCGTTGACAAGTCCGCCAGCGATAGAGACGTGAGCACCAAATAACATAAAAACATGAAAACACTAGAACATTAAAACAAATCAACACAAAAAACACTCACTTGTTTTCATGTTTTCATGTTTTAATGACGGATTCTTTGAGCCACTGTATCACCTTCTTGTTGAGCAAAGTATTGCGCAGGGTTTCCAGCACCTCGGGTCGTTTTAGATTGGTTTCAACCGTTTCATTGTTTGGGTACGCAGCCTTGATGAGCTTAATTTCTTCTTCCAATTCTTCTGGTTTCACGACGAGCTTTTCTTGTTTAGCAACAGCGCGTGACAGCAAAGCAGCCTTGGTGCGTTTGGTAGCCTGTTCGGTAAAGCCATTGAAGATTTCTTGTTCGGTTTTTTTCAAATCTTTCAGATATTGTTCTGGACTGATTCCCTGCTTGTCTAGACTATGCTTCAACTCATAAAACATTTTTTGTTTTTCCGAGTCGAGCAACACTTCTGGCAGCTCCGCAAAGGTGCTTTTTTCAATCATTTGCTCCAGTAAAGCTGCTTCTAGCCGCTGATCTTCTTTTTTCTCCGCCTCTTTCGTCAAGTTAGCGTGCAATACTGCCGTTAAATTTGCCAGGCTCTTCTGGCCGAGGGCCTTGGCAAATTCATCATTAAGCTCCGGATAGGTAACCTCGTAAATATCATTTACTTTGATTTTAAAATCAATACTTTTGCCAGCCAAATGTTTCTGGTAATGTTCTTTGGGGAATTTTAAATTGAACTCCTTAACCGCATCTTTACTCAGGCCGACTAACTGCTCGGCAAAGCCGGGGATATAATGCGGTTCACTGAGATAGACCTGATGTTTGGGGGCTTGGCCGCCGTCCACCGGCACTTTGTCGAGGAACATTTCCAGGTTCACCACCATCTTGTCAGCCGCGGTAGCCGCTCCCGTTTTCAAGACTTCCTTCGGTTGCATTTTACGTAAATTTTCCAAGGTATCGCTGACTTGTTTAGGCTCTGCCAGGGCTGGCTTTTTTTCTACCACTATCGTTTTTAAATCAGCCACCGTAATCGCCGGCAACAAAGCCACTTTGGCCGTAAAAATCAGATCATTATCCGGCGCAAATTTTTGTAACGAAATTTCCGGCGCGCCCAAGGTCTCCAGCTTTTCGGCTTGGGTGGCGACAAAAAAATTATGCTCGACGATAGACTGCATCGCTTCTTGTAAAATTTTAACCCCGCCGAGCTGCTGCTTCACGATATCGTATGGCGCCTTGCCCGGACGAAAACCCTTGATGGCCGCCCGCTCGGACAAACGCACGGCGGCGGATTCCAGATTTTTCTGATATTCAGCTGGGGGGACGGTAATGGTCAGCTCAACGGTAGATTTACCCAGGTCTTTTAATTGGTGTTGCATAAAATAATCTAAGGATAAGGTGAGCAAAGTAGGGCTCAGTGTAGGGCAAAAAGGGCGAAATGTCAAATATATGTGACGGGGTATGTGTCGTGCGGTAGGGGTTGTAAATTTTCAACCCCTACGGTTCGCCGTGGACACGGCAATCGTAGGGGCGTATTGCAATATGCCCCTACCCAATTGTCCATACGTGTGCCACCATTATCGTTCGGGCAACCCCCGCCAAATGATCTCAAACAGCTCTTGGTGCATTTGCACCATACTTTTGTTTTCGATGACGATGGCCATAATCGGCGGCGCGAGCTGGTGAATGACAACTTTTTTTGGGATGACCACTAAATTGGTTGTTAAGGAGGTGTCGGGGGGCAAAATCCGAACCCGCTCATTCAAATTTTGTTGTATTTTTTGGTGTTCACGCGCTGTCGGGGAATCCTGGCACAACAAACGGATATTGATGTTAAGTTTTGCTCGTCGGCGGGTAAAGTCCATAAAAAATTCCGGATCCAGGTTAAGCCAAGGTTCCAGGTGCGAAATAATAGAATAATTTTCTTTCGGCCGCACGTCGCGCAGGAGCCCTTCATAGACAGATTTGATTCCAGCTAGTCCCTCGTAATACTTAATCGTGCTTTCGCCACCTCTTAGATTATACAAGGCGGAAAATTCCGGCAGGGCTTTGGTTAGTACATTTTTTCGTTGCTCTACGATGGCTTCCAATTTTTCCGGATTTTCTGCTGCGTAGAGTTGTTTAAAGCCTTTGATTTCGACAACGATTAACCCCTGCATCTTAAGAGCCTCCAATACCGCATATACCGTGGTACGCTTAATCTCGGCGCTTTGAGCGATTTTGAGAACCGTGGTTGGTCCAAGCGACAAGGCTGCCAAATAGACCTTGGCCTCATTTTCGCTGAGGCCTAGGGAAATGAGGGTGGTTAATAATTTTTGCTGGGGCATAATGTTTCCTCTATCATTCAACGACTGGTGCAGGGGCGTATTGCAATACGCCCCTACCGTACACGCGTCCCATATACGTCATTATTTTATTTTCCAATTAATCGGATTTTCGCGATCTTCCTGCCATTTGGCCGGATTATTTTTGATATACAATCGAATGGTTTCTAACGATTCATCGTCACGGATAATGTGTTCGTAATAATTACGTTGCCAAATAGAATCGTAACGATCATGTTCGCGGCACCATTTGGTAACGCCGATTTTATAACCACGAAGAATCGAACCGATTGATTTTGGAATAATGTGCTGGAATTTGTTTTCCGTTGGTCGTGGTAGGGGTTCAAATCGTGGTAGGGGTAGGGGTTCAAAATTTTGAACCCCTACAGGTGCGTCGACGATTTCAATTATTCCATGAACATGATTGGGCATTATGACAAATTCATCTAATCGAACCGTAGGAAAATGGTTGGGAATATTGACCCAACATTCATGGGCCGTTATTCCCATCGGGGATAATTTCATTTCAAAATCTATTACCTCCCCAAATAAACATTCCCGATTTTTTGTACAAATCGTGACAAAATAAAATCCTGTCATACCGTAATCACAGTCGGCTAAACGAATGGAGCGACGATGGTGCGGGCTAAACATAGGGA
>CAZXIF010000102.1:0-3276 GCA_964640395.1 uncultured Gammaproteobacteria bacterium
GACTTCGGATAAGGAAGAAAAACCAACCGAAATTATCACCGGTTTGCCGGTCTTGGCCACCTTCTCAAGCAACGGCACATGATTTGATTCATAGGCGGCAATTTTGTAACAGGGGACATTAAGTTTTTCCAGAAAATCGACCGCGGTTTCATCAAAGGGGGCGGAGAAAAAAACGAGCCCTAATTTTTCAGCGACCTTCTTTAATTTTGGTTGCCAGGCCCACGGCATATATGATTTCTGATATAGCTGGTAAAATGTCTGGCCTTTCCAATTTTTGGGGTTTTTCTTGCCGCCAACCCAAAACCATTTCTTATCTGAGTTCATGGTGATGGTGTCGGGCGTATAGGTTTGCAGTTTGATAGCATCAGCGCCGGCCCGGGCCGCGGCTCTAATAATTTTTATAGCCTGAGCAAAATTTTGCTGGTGGTTGGATGACATTTCCGCGACTATAAAACATGGCTCACCTTCGCCAATCTTCCTTGGCCCCTTTGGCGTGACGATAGAAAAATTTTTTAACATATGATTAATTAAGGTAATGATGGTAAGTAGCAGTGGCGAGCCGGGCTTCAACTTCCCTCATTTCATCGGCTGGAATAGGCTTAAAATAGGTTGTTCCATCATTAGGTTTTAAATAGTTCCGATAATCCGAACGCATTAAAATTTTTAACCCGACGACGAGGACCTCGGGTAGTAAACTGTAAACTTTTAGCCTGACATCGGCATAGGTATCGCCACGGGAAATTTGAGCTTTGCTGATTGTAATAATTTCTCCGGCATCAATTTCAGTGGTTACCAGATGACAAGTCGCTCCGACTTCGTCATTATTGTAAATTGACCATTCCACAGCACTACTACCACGATATTTTGGCAATATGCCGGGATGGGCGTTAACCACCTGCAGCCCGGGTAAACTAATAATATTCTCTTTAATGATGCCGGTGCCGCCCAGGACGGCGACATTAACGCCGTAATCAAGTAATAAATCCGCCGAACAATCGGAACTGTGGCTGTCGACAAAATAGATAGGAATATTCCTTGTCGCCAGCAATTCATCTAGTGGCCGCCAACGGAACCGGCCGCCGGTGCGTTCATTTACGGTTTTAATCGCCATTTGCGACAATTTTGGTGTTCGGCTGATGATGACCAGCCTGGGTTCGACATGCTCTGCAATCATTGACTCCAGATAGCGTAAACCAACTGGCGATCCATCGGTCATGAGCAAAGCGGTGAATACATTTCTCTTTGTACCATTAGACCATTCGTTTTTTAAGAGCGACCAACATTCCAAATCCAAATAAGCGGCGTCAACTAAAAAAGCCGACCGGCGTTCCCCCTCTTTTCTCCAACCCAGCTTTTTCATGATAGCATTAAAAGCCGGGTTCGGAGATTCGGCCCACAGTCGTATAAGCTCCAGGGTATCAAAAGCAAACTGTGTTGCCAAACGGATAGCTTCTTGAGCCACTCCTTTTCCCCAAACGCTACGGTCACCAATCATTATAGACAACTCAGCGCTAGAATTGAGGTGGTCGATAGAATTCAAAGAGATGTTGCCAACGTGTTGTTCGTTATCCTTTAATACAATGGCCCAATGCCAATCACCCGAAGAAGCGCTTTTATTTATAAATTCACACATTTCTTTTTCACTGACGACGCGGCCGCGACGACGCGTGTACCTTTGCACCTCCGGATCATTGAGCCACGCTAAATAATCGCGGCTGCTAAAGGCGGGAGTTAGCTTGGCTAAGCCAAGACGCGAATTTTCAATAACAAATGGCGGTATCATATAAGCACGAGCTTAGGAAACAGACGGAGGGCGTTGCTCCGATACATTTTTTCTTGAACATTTTCTTCCAAATTACTATCGACTATTTTGCCAATTGCCCACCACGGAGAGACCAGCGGACCGTCGCTTGAATACATAATTCGATCGGCCCCAACCGCAGCCAGGAGAGCTGTTAAATTTGTTTCTCCGCGATGCGCGAAACTTCCACTGATATCCAAATAGACGTTGGTCAGATCTTTAAATTCAGAAAAATTTTGAAACGAACAATGCGCCGCGATAAAACGTACGCCGGGAAATTTTTTAGCGGCTTTGGCGAGTCCGGCCCGGTGGGCTAAAACCGGCCAGTGGTGAAGCTCGGCCCAGGCTAAGAGCGATTCATAACGCTCGTCGTCAAGTCCCAGGCCGTAATAATCCTGAATAGTCTTAATACCAACAAACCTGGGGTGATTCGCATATTTTTCCAACTCCAGAAGAGAATCATTCGCTCGAACCGGATCTACCACGACATAACCAAAGACACGGGGGTGGCTGGCCGTCATTTTCAGAGTAGCCTCATTACCAGTTTTAAGGTCGTAATTGAGCGCTAAGATTGAAGAGGTAATAACTGCCTGATAGTGGCACTCGGTGATGGTTTGATGAAGCGCCTCAACGGTGGCTCCTGGTTCCATAAGGTCCCACCCCTCGGAGTGCCAATGAATATCAATTTTTGGGCGATTGAGAGCGGCTGGCATATGATGCGGCGAAGTAGGCACAGATCCTGCTACGGCACCAGTGAAGAGGCGCTCCAAAGTAGCTCCGGTAATGTTGTTATAGTCCTTCTGGTCTAGCTTGGCATAATCAACAAGAAGCTGAACGCTTGATTCATAGACGAGCGGCGCGTTCGTGGCCATGTACAGCCGGTGGGAACCAATAACATTCGCGAGATATTTAATGGAACCGATTGAGACGAGGTTGCTCACGTCAAAGTAGAAATTAGCACAATCGCGGGCAATAGAAATTTCATCGGCGATGGCCGCGTAACCACCGCCGCGTAACCACCGGATAAGCACAGGGAAATGGCTTCCACCAAAGATGCCAACAGCCTCTCGAAGCTCAGCGAGAGAAGCTACGCCAATTTGTATTGGCAAACCAAGGGCCATCAATTTTTTGCCGAGATGTTTAAACGCATAGCTATCCATTTTCCAATTCTGGTAGTGCGCCAAGAGGGCATACCCGCGAAAACCCTGCTGTTTCAATTCTTCTAAGTAGGTTGAACTAGGATCATAGCGAAGCGGGTTAATAACGGCGAGCGGCAAAAGCCCAGAGTTTTGCCGAGCTACTTCCAGGCTGCGACAGTTACCGGTAATCATGTCATAATAAATTGCTTCAAAATGAGTGAACAGGGCCATCCCCTGCCCTGTCGTAGTTTTCTCTAAACCATATTTTGGTTATCTTCCCCAAAAAAGTCCACCATCAAAATACATACTAGTGATCCCAAATATTATCTTTAATCC
>CAZXIF010000103.1:0-2696 GCA_964640395.1 uncultured Gammaproteobacteria bacterium
CATCACCTTCATTTCCGGCGGCTATAAAAATCGCGCCGTAGAAATCGCCGCCTTTTTCCCCAAATTAATCCTGTCCCAATTATTCCTAGCCCTCAATGGCAATAGCCCGACCACCGGCAGCAACACCGACTCCGGTGGCGGCCTTAGTACCATTACCAAAACTTGGCAACTTATCGCCACCCCAGTAGCCGACCATCGTGATACGATCCAAATCGAATGGAAAGATATGGACGCCGAACCTACCTTCATCATCAATTATTACAAAAACGAACTGCGTAAAAAAGGCTACAAAATCATCCAGGAAACGACCGGCAATGAACTACGCCAATTCTCCTTCGCCAATGATAATGGCATCAGCGGCTCTATGCTGGCGCAAGGCGATGAAACCAACCAACCCGGTACCGATTACGCTATTCTCACCGTTAATCTCCCTCCAACCACACCTTAAAACATAAAACCTCTCCCTGACCTCTCCTCTCCACCTTCGCTAAAGCTATGGTGGACACGTGCGGAAGAGAGGAGGCGTCGATTTCCCCTCTTTTCAAGGAGGGGCGAGGGGAGGTAAAGGAACCAACCTGTGCTCCAAAAAGTCTTCCATTCTACCAGCCAATCCATCGCCGGCGCGGCGATTATTATTAGTGTCGCCGGGTTACTCAGTCGCGCCGTCGGTATCGCGCGCGATCATATTTTCGCCCATTACTACAGTACCGGCCCGGTCATCGATGCCTACTTCGCAGCTTTTAAAATCCCCGACCTGATTTATAATTTATTAGTCGTCGGCGCGCTCACGGCTGGTTTTATACCCGGCTTCACGAAGCTCTGGGAAAAAAATGCGGACAAAAGATCCGCCTGGAAACTGGCCAACAATATTATCAACCTGCTCGCGCTCGCCATGCTGGTACTCGCCGGACTCGGTATTTTATTTGCGCCCACCGCCGCCAGCATCATCGCTCCGGGATTTTCCGGTGAACGGCAGGAATTGGTCATCAGCTTCACGCGCATTATTTTCGTATCGCCCATCTTGCTTAGTATTTCCATGGTCATGGGGGGCATATTGCAATCTCTGCGCCGCTTCGTACTCTACTCATTAGCCCCTATTTTTTATAACCTCGGCATTATTGTAGGCGCCATAGTATTAGTACCGCTCTTTGGAATCAATGGCCTGGCCTACGGCGTAGTCCTGGGCGCATTTCTGCATTGCAGCCTACAAATCTACGGCGCCTACCAAGCCGGCTACCGCTGGGCGCCCCTCGCCAATTGGCGCGACCCAGATGCTCGCCGCGTCGGCGCTCTCATGATACCGCGCACCATTGGCCTCGCTATCGGCCAGTTAAACATTGTCGCCATCACCATGCTCGCTTCTTTCTTACCGCTCGGCAGTGTGGCCGTTTTCAACTACGCCAACAATTTACAAAGCGTGCCGCTCGGCCTGATCGGCATCCCCTTTGCTTTGGCCGTATTCCCCATATTATCATCGGCCGTAGCCCAAAAAGACTTAGCCCTATTCCGCGTCCGACTCATGGAAACACTCCGCCAAATTTTATTCCTTATCATTCCCTTCACCCTCATCATGTTGCTACTTCGCGCTCAAATCGTGCGCGTTATCTTGGGCAGCGGACAATTTGATTGGACGGCCACCATCGCTACCGCCGATACCCTGGCCTTTTTTGCGCTTAGCTTATTCGCCCAAGCCTTAATACCTCTCTTGGCCCGGGGTTTTTATGCTTTTGCTGATACCGTCACACCACTCATTATCGCCATCATCAGCGAACTCTCGACTATTATCGCCGCCTTATTATTGATCAAGCCGCTTGGCGTGGCTGGACTGGCGCTGGCTTGCTCGATTGGGGCGTTTCTCAATCTTGTCGGTCTCTACCTCTGCTTACGCCAAAAAATCAAACCCCTTCCGGAAGTTGCCCTGCTACAAATGATTTTTCGCCTGTCCGCCGCCGGTCTGGCCATGGCTCTCACCGTACAATTCATAAAATATCCCCTGGCTACGGTATTAAACCTGGATTACTTTTGGGGTATCTTGCTCCAAGGTCTTATTTCTGGTAGCCTGGGAATCCTGGTCTACCTGAGTATTTGTTGGTTGCTAAAAATAGAAGAAATGATGGCGCTCGGAGCCGCGCTCAAAACCCGCTGGCTCAAAATTCACAACTTGCCCACCAACCTTACTGAAGCCGAAAAAATTCCTTAATTGTTATCTGATCCTCCTGTTATGTCCACCACTGACCACATCCGTAATTTCTGTATTATCGCCCATATCGATCACGGCAAATCCACGCTGGCTGATCGTTTTTTAGAAGTGACCGGCACCGTCTTGAAACGCGACATGAAAGCCCAATTGCTTGATTCCATGGATCTGGAACGGGAAAGAGGCATCACTATAAAATTGACTCCGGTTAGAATGGAATACAAGTCCAATTTCCAATTTCCAATTTCCAATTTCCAAACAATTTCTAATGATCAAACTCCAAAATTGAAAATTGCATTTCCTGACCAGAGGGAAGCAAATTATAAATTGAAAATTTCAAATTCAGAATACATTCTGAATTTGATCGACACTCCCGGCCATGTAGACTTCAACTACGAAGTTTCCCGTTCACTCGCGGCGGTGGAAGGCGCGGTGCTACTCGTGGACGCGACCCAAGGCGTGCAAGCCCAAACCATCGGCAACCTGTATCTGGCCCTCG
>CAZXIF010000104.1:0-10106 GCA_964640395.1 uncultured Gammaproteobacteria bacterium
CGGGAATCAAACAAGTATCGCGGGCTACTCCAAAGCCGCTATAGTAACCTATTACGTGATAGTCGGTTTTATAAATATCGTAGTTACCTCACATATTTCCGAAGTGATCAAAAAGGATATTATCCGCGGCGAATTAAGCTCAATCCTGATACGCCCCATCCACTACTTATTATATCATTTGGTAAATGAGTCAGCCTATCGCATATTTGGATTAATAATTGGACTACTCCTATCAGGCACCTTCATAACACTCTTCCCTCAGTTAGTCATTCTTCCAGAATCATTAAGTACCGCAGTATTATTTTATTTATCTTTACTCTGCGGCTTTATTATTTCCCAAACCTTACAAACCATTATTGGCATCAGTTCTTTTTGGTTTGGGGAAAATAGTTTTATGAAAGACACTATCACGCTGCTACAGCTAACCTTTGGCGGAGAAATCGCCCCATTAATTTTTTTTCCTCTAACTTTTCAAATCATCGCCAGCTGGTTACCCTTTAAATACCTGGTCTATTTCCCCGCGCAAATTTACCTCGGACAACTAACCAGTGTTGAAATCTTCAAAAATTTTCTCATAATTTTTGCCTGGATTATTGTTCTCCTTGTAGCCCTACTAATACTCTGGCGTCGAGGCATCAGGCGCTATGATGGTTCCGGAATATGATCAAAAAATACCTAAAGCTGTATAAAATATTTATCGCCAACGCACTCTCTTACGAAGTGCAATATCGCCTCGATACCTGGCTAAAAATGGGCACAAATCTATTGTGGATATTCATGCTATTTTCAATTATCGAAGTTATTTTTAGCCACACCACCACTATTGTGGGTTGGAGCAAGCCAGATGTATATCTACTCACGGTAATCTGGGTACTTATGGATGAATTATTCATCACCCTATTCCGAGATAATTTTTATAACTTCTCCACCCTGACTGCCGAAGGTGAGCTGGACTTCTATCTCATCAAACCAGTCAACACATTATTCATGGTGACAACCAAAAAAATCCTGACGCGTTCAGCCTATCGGTTTATTACGCAATTACTCATTCTCAGCTGGCTCATCTATCAATATGATTTTTCCGTATCAGTCCGCTCAATACCATTATTTTTCTTACTACTCGCCATTGGCCTCTTGATTCAATATAGCTACTCGTTATTTTTCAACATCTTTAATTTCTGGTTCTTACGGATCGAAAACATGAACGAAGCCATCGGTATCATGTCCATGTCCGGGCGCTACCCATTGGAAATATTGCCAAAAATGCTCAAAATCATTAGTCTGACCATCATCCCCATAGCATTTACTGCCTATATCCCGGTCGCCACTCTATTAGGCAAAACACCTTGGCTATTAACCATCTATGCCGCTCTATTTGCTATAATATTGTTCTTAATCAGTATTACATTCTGGAATTTCGCCGTGCGCCGCTATTCGAGCGCTTCTAGTTAATTTACCTGTCATTCCCGCGGGACAGCGGGAATCCACAATCACTTAAAGGTCATCGATATGAAAAAACTCTTCACCCCACTCCTCGGTCAGATACTACAAAAAATTGCCCCCCTGATCGGCGCCACGGTTGTTATCGAACCAATCTGGAAAATTGTTGGTCAAATCATCTTTAAAAATGGCCGCAAACGATATTTTAGATACTCAAGCCTTGATCTCAATTCTCTCGGTGCCTCCGAGATCGCCAAAGATAAAGACTACGCTAATTTCTTCATGGCCCGGATGGGCTACCCAACGATCCCCGGCAAAACCTTTTTTTCTCCTGACTGGGCAAAAAGCATTGGCTCCCCCCGCACTATCGACGCGGCCTATCGCTACGCACAAACGTTACAATTCCCTGTTTTTGTAAAACCAAATAGCGGTAGCCAAGGCAGTTGGGTCGCCCTTGTGCATACCAAGCACGAGCTGTACCGATCCCTACGCGCCATATTCAAACGAGATCGTGTCGCTCTGGTCCAAAAACAAGTCATCGGCAAAGATTACCGCGTCGTCGTGCTTGATAACGAAGTAATCTCTGCCTACCAGCGCATTCCACTCAATGTCCGAGGTGATGGAAAATCCACCATCCTTACCCTACTCCGAAAAAAACAACGTCAATTTATTGCCGCCAGTCGCGATACTCAGCTAAAACTAAACGATCCACGAATCAAAGCCAAACTAAAGCGTCAAAAACTCAATTTTCAACACATACCGGCCAAAAACCAATACATTTATTTGCTTGACAATGCTAATCTCTCCACTGGTGGAGACTCTGTCGACATTACCAGCGATATTCATCCGGGATTCAAGCAGATAGCCGTCAAGCTAACCAAAGACATGGGACTACGTTTGTGCGGCGTTGATCTTATGGTAAGCGGAGACATAACACTGCCACCCGATAAATACTGGGTTCTAGAAATTAATTCAGCGCCTGGATTGGACCATTATGCCAAAACCGGTCGCGCCCAAGCCAAAATTGTCGAAAATCTCTATTTAAAAGTGTTGAAAAGTATGGAAAGAGCTGCCTAAAAAACTTTCTCAGCCTCAATCTTAATCTAAATCTCAATCTTCTACATTTATGCCCATTATTGAAGTAAAAAACCTAAGCAAAACCTACGAATACTACAAAAAAGAACCCGGCATGTTGAATTCGCTCAAAAGCCTCTTTCACCGTAAAAAATTATTTGCTGAAGCCGTAAAAGAAATCAATTTCGAAATCAACGAGGGAGAACTGGTCGGCTTTTTAGGTCCCAATGGCGCCGGCAAAACGACCACCCTCAAAATGCTCTCTGGCATTATTCACCCGACCAGCGGCGAAGCAACGGTCCTTGGCTATACCCCCTGGAAGCGCCAAGCCGTATTTCAGAAACAATTTGCCCTAGTTATGGGGCAAAAGAACCAGCTCTGGTGGGATCTGCCCGCCATGGAAAGTTTTATTCTAAACAAAGAAATCTACGAAGTCCCGGACGCGCAATTCAAAACCACACTGGCCGAATTAACTGAAATTCTAGAAATCGGCGATATCGTGCATGTGCCGGTTCGCAAATTATCACTGGGTCAACGCATGAAATGCGAATTGACCGCCGCGCTCCTCCACTCCCCCAAAGTTTTATTTTTAGATGAGCCAACCATTGGCCTAGATGTTGTATCCCAAAAAAATATTCGTGAATTTCTAAAAAAATATAATCGCCAGAAAAAAATTACTATCATCCTCACCTCCCACTACATGGAAGATGTCGAACAACTTTGCGAACGAGTCGTTATCATCAATCACGGCAGCCTTATCTATGACGGTGCGCTACAAAGCCTGCTTGATAAATATGCCGATCAAAAAATCCTTGAAGTCACTTTTACCAAAACAGTCACCAAACAAGAGCTCAGTGCTCTAGGAAAAATTAAAGAATACTCACCGGAAAGAGTCGTGCTTGAAGTCTCAAAAAATACCAGCAAAGAAGTGGCCATCACACTCCTCCGAGATTTTCCCGTGGATGATATTCTAATCAACGAGATTCCGGTTGACGAAGTAATTCGCAATATTTTTCAAGCTCCTAAGTTGTAGTCGGTGTCATTCCCCCGACTCAGTCGGGGGAATCCAGCGTTCAACGATTAGTGAGGTAATTGTGGATTCCCGTTTTCACGGGAATGACAAACTCTAACTAAGATGATGTTTTTGTAAAATAATATTCCTGGACTGCAGATATTGCTCAGTTTTTTTGCTTTTCCACGGCAAAACAAAAGCCAAGCGAGGCAACCACCGACTCATCCCCTTCCTACCAGCCACTAATTTGGTAAACAATACCTCTGAAATAAACACGCCTTTCTTCCCTTTTTCAGACAGGGTTAACCACAGGTCCCAATCCTGAAATCGTTTTAACGATGCATCAAATTCCAAAAAATCTTTTCTTCGTAAGAGCGATGTCGTATCAATATAATTATACTTTTTCAAGTCCTCAGCATTAAAAGGCTGCGAGCGCATCTTCTTCCACCCAAATCTAAATTGACTATAACTAAAACTCGCTTCCGGATGCGCCTGCAGTGACTTGTACATTTTTGCGATCATAGTCGGCTCTGCAATCGTATCCGCGTCCCAAAAAATAACATACTCCCCTGTCGATTCAGTAAACCCCCGATTCCGTGCCGCCGCGGCTCCCCGATTTTCCTGACGAATTATTTTTAATGGAATATGCGCTTCCCTAGCAAGAGTTTCAATCTTCAAACTTCCAGCTTCAAATTGATCCGTACTCCCATCATCAACGATAATGACCTCAATCGGCCGGTAGGTTTGACTAACAATCGTCTGAAATGAGCGCTCAATTGTGGCGGCGTGATTATAAATCGGGATAATAATGCTTATGAGATCAGACATACTTCAGAAATAGTGTCATTTTTAATTTTCGAGTTTCTTCAACTGCTTCTCCCAGGTAAATTTATCTAATACCCGCTTTCTCCCCGCTGCCCCCAACTGTTTCGCATACGTCTGATTATTCAACAACTCAGTAATCGCTCCAATCACTATTGGTGGTTGGTGAATATCAACCACCAAGCCAGTGGCTTGGTGCTCAACGGCTTCTTCCACCCCACCAGCTCGCCCCGCTACCACCGGCAAACCAGCTGCCGCCGCTTCTAAAAAAACCGTCCCGAAACTCTCTTCCGCCTGTTCATCCGAATGAGTCAAAAGCACAAAGACATCGGCCAATTGATAGTACGATGGCAGCTCCTCAGGCGGCAGCGCCCCTAAAAAGCGAACCACATTTTGCAAAGAATTTTTTGCTATTTGAGTGATAATTTCTGTCTTTTTAGGGCCATCGCCAATAATAAGCCATACCAAATTAGGAAATTTTTCTAATAGAGCCGGTAATAGACGAATCAGATGCGGATAGCCTTTGCCTTCAGCCAAACGAGCTACGGTAATAATGACCTTTTTGCCATTCAAAGCTAATTTTGCGCGTAGCTTGTCCAATGATTCAGGCGGTGTGGCTTTAAAAAAATAGTCAGCCGGACTTGGATAAACGACAGTGATTGGCGTAGTTAACTCGACGCTACTCTTCACTTTGTCCCGCAAAAACTGACTATTAACGATTATTCGTTCCGCTTGCTCCACTACTTTTTTGAAAAGCCAACGTTTGCCGCCATGCTTCGTCGCCAAACCAACATCCGTACCGTGCAACCAAACGAGATATGGAATTCCCCATAACTTTTTTACAATCCAAGCGACATATCCACCCGGTAAGACCTGGTGAACCTGTATCTGTGAAATGTGCTCCCGACTAACTATCCAGCCAATCTGCCATACCATGCGCAGCCAGCGTGGCCACCACAACCAAAAATAAGGTCGACGACGATACACTTTCCACAAGTGGCTATCATCGATTGGCTGACTACCGGTAGCGCGAGGGGCGTATACCACCACATCATCTGGCAAAACGTGACCAGCAAAGTTGACGACATACGAGGCAATGCCTCCGGTCTGTGGGGGATACTCAAGAGTTATAATAAGAATTTTCATAATTAATTTTATGGTGTCATTGCGAGGAGTGAGTCCGCCAACTGGCGGACGAACGACGTGGCAATCCCCTCGATTTCAGAACCAGCTATGATAACAGGCTCATTGCAAACTAGGGGATTGCCACGTCAGTCGCCGTGAGGCTTCTTCCTCGCAATGACACTAATTTTTTTAATATTTTCCGCCACCAAATCTTTCGTGACCACCCCGCTCACAAACAACATCCCGACATATACGACCCCCCCAAGCGGAATCGCGAGCAACCAATGGACCCTAGACGTGGACAAATAAACCACCACCCCCATGATCAGCGCTGGCCAAAAAGCCTGATTAAAATAAGTAAGTACTGTCCGATAGCTAATCAACACCTTTTTTCGAAGCAGATAAAATCCCGCTGTCCACAAACAAATATTGCTAATCAACTCGGCTACTGCCGCCCCCTGAATTCCAAAGCGCGGAATCAAAATAAGGTTAAATAGAATATTAAACGTCAGCCCGCCAGCCAAGATGACCGTTTGTACCCTTTGATTTCCAGTGGCATTAAATGTTGCTCCCGTGACTAAAGCCAAAAAACCAAACAAGATACTGCCGAGTAAAATTTGTAAAACTGGCGCCGCTGGTAAAAACTCCACTCCATAGACCGAACGAATGATCGGCGTAGCCAAAGCTCCAATACCAAATGCCACCGGAAATAATACTAAGAATAAATAACGCCATGATTTCTCAAACAATTCACCCACTTTTGCCTTGTCAGTTATAAACCAGGTACTCATGGCCGGATACACACTAGCGGTGAGCGCAATCGGCACAAACTGGAATGCCGTCACGATTTTTCTAGCCAATCCCCACCAGCCTAAATCATGTGCGCTCAATAATTTGGAAATAAGCACCGTATCGGTATACGAATACAGTCGCCCAATAAAACTGGCGACCGCAAATGGCCAAGCCAATAAAAATAGCATTTTTAAAACCGTTCGTTTAGCGCCGACAAAGAAAGCCAAGTGAAATTTTCTCCGCACTACCGTGGCCGCAAACACCATGTTGCAAGCGCTGGGAATGGTGTACGCGAGAATGAGCCAGACCAGTGGCCACTGGTTAAACAAGGCCATGGTTCCAATGCTGAGCGTAATTAACTGCGCGAAAATAACTCCCACCGCTTCATAAAATAAATTCTTATGCGCCCGTAGAATACTAAAAAAAACCGTTTGCAAATTATCGAAAACCATCGTTAACCCCGACACATATACCAATTGTCGAATCGTGATGGAATAATTAAGCGCATTTACCGCCACCACCACCAGGGTATACGTCACTATCCCGAGACCAATCTTTGACCACAATACCGTCGGTAACAACTCCCCCGCTCGTTCAGGAGTTTTCGCCACCTCTCGCGTCAGTACCGGCCCCAGGCCCGCATCCGCGAGTACGCTAAAAATAGTCGTAAAAGTGATAGCAAAAAAATATGCTCCGGTTTGTTCCACCCCCAAAAACCTCGCCACTAGAATGAAATAAACAAAAGAAATTACTTTTTGCACGACTGAAGCGCCGGTCAAAAAAGATGCATTTTGAGTGACAGTGTACATAAAACGATACATGATACACGTATTCCGATACACGATACAAGGCACTGTATCGTTTTACGTGTATCGTGTATCGTAGGTAATATGAAAAAGAGTGTTATTTTTTAATTAAAAGTAAAAATTGCTCCGTGGGCATAACCTGCGCCTCACTGCTCTCACGCCGCTTCACCTCCACTCCGCCTTTCGCCATCGCCTTTGCTGACACCACGACTCGCGTGGGAATACCAATCAAATCCGCATCCGCAAACTTCGCCCCTGCCGAGACAGTAGTGCGATCATCATACAATACCTCGATTTTACGCTCGCGCAACTGATTATACAGCTGCTCAGCGGCGCTCAACACCTCGGCGTCGGCTCCCAATACCACCAAATGCACCTGATACGGAGCCACGGCTGCTGGCCACATAATACCCTTTGGATCATTAAAAATTTCTACAATCGTTCCCATGATCCGCGATGGTCCAATGCCGTAACACCCCATCTCAACTACTTGTTTTTTATCTTCCGCATCCGCAAAACTAAATTCAAAGGCACTTGAATAACGCTGGTGCAGTTTAAAAATATTTCCAACTTCAATGGCTCGCTTTTCTACCAAATCTACATTATTACACTTCGGACAATAATTGTGTTCATCAATTATTTCCTTATTTACGGCCATGCGACATTTTTCACACAAATATATAGTGTCCTCGCCAACTTCCGATAAAGTTTGAAATTCATGTGAATAGCGGCTGAATGTACCTCCCGAGGCATAAGTTAATACCGTGCTCTCGCCTAAACCCAAACGATCGTAAATCTTAAAATAGGCCCCCCGCACTTTTTCATAATATGCTTCGAGATCAGCCACCGAGGTATGGAAAGAATATAAATCCTTCATATTAAATTCTCGTCCCCGCAACAAGCCGGATTTGGCGCGTGCCTCATTGCGAAATTTATTCTGAATTTGATACACCGCGAGCGGTAAATCATTATAAGAAAAAACATACTTTTGAACGAGCGGAGTGACAATCTCTTCATGGGTTGGGTTCAGCACCATTTTTGTATCTCCGGCCCCGAGTGTATGAAAGAGCACTTCCATAGTATCGCGTCCGGTCTTGACGTAACTCTCTTCCTGAGTTAGCGCCGGCATGAGTATCTCCTGCGCGCCGATCGCATTCAATTCCTCGCGAATAATGTTTTGAATTTTCGTTAAAACCCGCAGACCTAAGGGTAAATAGTTATACACCCCGGCCATTTGCTTGGCCATAAATCCACCTTGGGTCAAAAGCTCGGCATTGCGACTCTCGGCATCGGAGGGAACGGATTTGGTAGTTTTCCCGAATAACACTGAATAACGCATACGATAACATTAAAAAATCTAATTAATCTAAGTTACTTAATTATTTCATTTTTGTCAAAAAACAAAAATTTACCCGCGTAGTGCGGGTGAAGTTTTTGGGTTGGCCCGCCCACAACGGCTCTGCCGTAGCGGAGTCGGGCGGGTGGATTGGGCTACCGAGCGGTAGCTAATCTGCCAACGAGTAATTCTGTGGGGAGAATGATTCGTTGAGAGAGTAGGGTGGTGATATAGTACGGTTTATCCACAATAATCTGTCAACCCCAAGTAGAAATGTCCTAGTTCGTCCCGAATAGAAATGTCCTACCTGGTGATTGATAAATTAATTTTGTTGATTTTATTACTTAAAAACGGTTGTCGCCACGGGTGATCGGCCGGAGGCCGATAGGTTGGTTTACTCGTGGTCAGGGCGGCAATTTTTAACTTAAATTCTTTCTCTGGTCGGGTTGGTAATATGGTGTAGTGTAATTCTTTGTTTCGTAATTTTAATTTAATTGATCCGTCCAGATGTTCCTCAATCAAAATTTTGTCTTTTCGACACACCGTTATGGGTTGTTGTTGCTTAAGTTGGAAATACTGATTTTTGAATTGAATCGTAAAATCATTCATCACTATCCGTTCGGAATGGATGGAAAATATACTCGGTAGATTGGCCTGATCAACCGCCGTGAGTGGTCGGTGCAGGTCAGTTGACTGCGCTGGCACCACGGCAAATTTGGCATTAAAGATTGCGATATATTTTTCCTCCAAAAATATATTGGCCGTTACTGGATCAGAGATATTTTGTAAAATTAATTCCTTAACCAAGCGATCTTGCAAGGTCTCAAACATTCTCTCCACTCGGCCTTTGGCCTCGGGGCTATGAGCGGTAATCAATTGGATACCAAGATCCTGAGCCGTTCGTTGGAATTGGGTGAGGAGATCTTTGTTGTCGAGAGCCGCCTTATGGTTAATTTTGTAGGTACTGAATTTATCCAAGTAAATGCTGGTTGGTTTGCCGTTTTTCTCTAGGTATCGTTTCCAGAAGCGGAAGGTTGGTAGCACCCCTTCGTGGTCTTCAAACCGAGCTTGGGTGATTTTACCGGTGGCGTCATCAACTGATAGGAGCAAACAATATTCTCCGTATTGATCGCCAAACCAGTGGTGGTAACAACCGTCGTATTGTTCCATTGATCCATAATTTTCCTTACGAGGACGCCACTCACGGTGTGTCTTGTTCAATTTTCTTGACTTTGGTTTCCAGAGATCATTTTTGATCATCAGGGTACGCAAGGTCTCAACGCCAATTTTGATGGTTTCCCGCTCCCACAATTTTTCCGCCGCGAGTGTTGGGCCAAAACCGACATACACCGTCAAGAGCAGTTGCATGATTTTATCCACAATGATTTGTTTAAATTGCCGGTTGCTGGTCTGACCGCGACCCTGATGGACAACGCTTTTGGGATCGTCTGGTTTAAAACGTTTCTTGAGACGACGCACCTGCCGTGGGGTGAGTCCTAATTGTTCGGCCGCTTCCGGGCCATTAATTTTGCCCCCGACGAGATTGCCGATAACCGCAAAGCGGTCAATTTCTTTAGCTGACATAGTGAGCAGTGTCATAGCCTGAACGGTTAATGAGTAACCGACCAGTATACCCTGATTTAGGAGGGTAGGACATTTCTACTTGGGGATGCTAGGACATTATCACTTGGGGTTGACA
>CAZXIF010000105.1:0-20500 GCA_964640395.1 uncultured Gammaproteobacteria bacterium
CGTGGTGGTGTCGGAGATACTGCTCCCCTCCCCGCCCATTACGCCGGCGAGCGCCAAGGGCCGAACCGCGTCGGCAATCACCAGCATCGATGGATCTAGGGTTCTGGTTTGTCCGTCCAGTGTTACCAGAGTTTCTTCGACCAGGGCAGGACGGACTTTTATGGTGGTGGTTTTTTTATCAGTAGCAATTTTTTGCGCGTCAAAAGCATGGAGCGGCTGGCCCAGATCAAGCATGATGTAATTGGTGATATCGACGATATTATTAATAGGACGTAAGCCGACACTAGCTAAGCAACCTTTGAGCCAAGCTGGCGACGGGCCAACGGTGATGCCGGATAGGGCTACGGCCAGATAGCGCTGGCAGAGCTGGCTGTCGGCAATGGATACCTTTAGTTTGCAGTCTTTGCCGGGCTTGATGGTGGTAGTGGTATAAGGCTGTACCGCGCGGTTGAACAGCACGGCTACTTCGCGCGCCAGACCGTAGTGACCCCATAGATCAGGGCGGTGTGACAGTGATTTGTTATCAATTTCAAGGATAGTATCGTTGAGATTGAGGGCTTCGGCAATGGGCAACCCCGGTCGTAGGGGCGTATTGCAATACGCCCCTACCGATTCCAAATCCAAAATTTCTTTGTCGGATTTTTTGGGAAAACGATCGCCGAGGCCAATCTCATCAGAAGCGCAGATCATGCCCTCGGAAGCAACGCCGCGAATGGTGGCCGGTTCAAGCGTAATCGGTTCGCCTTGTCCATGCCAACGCACGCTGGCACCGACTTTGGCTACGGCTACCAGCTGACCAACGGCCAGATTGCTGCCACCACAGACAATCGCGAGACGCTCGTTACCAACGTCCACGCTACAGAGTTGCAGCTTGTCGGCATTAGGATGTTTGGCCAGTGTCAGAATTTTACCAACGACAATATTATCCAGATGCGCGCCGAGTGAGCGGACAGCTTCGACTTCGACGGTGGTGAGATTCAATTTCTCGGCCACTTCGGCGGCGGAAACTGAGTCGGGGAGATTGACGTATTTTTTGAGCCAGTTGAAACTGATTAACATAGGCAATGGAACACAGATTGAACAGATCTAACAGATTTACACAGATCTGTGGTGATCCGTTTAATCTGTTAGATCTGCGTTCTATTAAAACTGTCTAAGAAAACGAAGGTCCCCACTTTCGAGCAAGCGAATATCTTCAATGCCGTATTTCAACATTACGAGACGCGTCAATCCGAACCCAAAGGCAAAGCCTTGAAATACCTCCGGGTCAACATTGCCGGCTTTTAAAACATTGGGATGGACCATGCCAGCGCCCACAATTTCTAGCCAACCACTCCCCTTGCAAACTCGACAACCTTGGCCATGGCACAAAAAACAAGTGACTTCTCCATTTACTCCCGGTTCCACAAAAGGATAAAATTTTGGACGCAGCCGCACCTTGGTATCAGGGCCGTACAAATGTTTTGACACGAGTTCGAGGACACCTTTCAAATGGCTCATGGTAATGTCTTTGTCTACTACCAATCCTTCGAGCTGATAAAACGTGTGTTCGTGACGAACGTCGGTGGCTTCGTTACGAAAACATTTGCCTGGGACAATGGCGCGTAGCGGCGCGCCATATTTCTGGAGCGCCCTGACCTGTACCGGCGAGGTATGGGTGCGCATAAGTTTGGTCGGATCATTTTTGATATAAAAAGTATCCTGAGCGTCACGCGCGGGGTGATTGGCCGGGATATTTACGGTGGTAAAATTATACTCTTCACTTTCCAATTCCGGCCCGTCGAGTATCATAAAACCCATGGAGGTAAACAAATCTTCCAGATCATTTTGCACCATCGTGTTGGGATGGAAATGCCCGGATTCCTGGGGCGGCACAGCGGGCTGGGTGATGTCGAGTCTTTCGGCTTCAGCGGCTTCGGCCCAGGCGCTGGCCACGAGGCTGACCCTTTTGTCGACGAAGGCAGTCTCTAATTTGATTTTTACTTCATTGGCCAATTGACCGACGGTGGTTTTTTGTTCGGCGGAAAGATCTTTTAATTTTTTCAAGAGTTCGATGAGCTGGCCTTGCTTGCGGCCAAAAATCGTTAATTCGAACTCGTCAAGAGTCGGCACGTTGCTGACCGTGTCTAGTTTGGTTTGTACCTGTTGCCAAAGTTGTTCAAGTTCGGAACGCATAGGATGTTTTTAAAAAATATTCTTTACCCAGTTCAACACTGGGCCACCAAAGGTACCAATATCTTTGACGGTGACCACTATCACGAGCAGCATGAGGGCCGCGAAACCGATGACGTGGGCTAATTCTTCGACTCTGGCTTTCACTGGGCGGCGCAAGATAACACCGAAGATGACGAACAAGAGCCGTCCACCATCGAGAGCCGGAATCGGTAAAATATTGAGGACGGCTAAATTCAGTGAGAGTATCGCGATAAACTGAATCAAATGGGAGAAGCCCAGGCGGGCGACTGCGCCGGTTATGACAGCGACACCGATTGGTCCAGAGACGGCATTGCCAGCCCCGCGACCGACTACGAGATCACGCAATAACGTATAAAAACCCAGGGCGATTTGACGCAGTACCGTGCCGGTCGTTTTAACTCCCTCGCCGATGGCTCGGTACCAGGGGTAGCGTACCGTGCCCACTTCACCAATGGCGATGCCAATCACTCCTTTGCCGGTGGCCGGTGAGATAACTGGCTGAACGGTTTCCTGCAGCAAGACACCGGCGCGCTCGATAGTAAGATTGACCGAGGTGGTTTTATGAGCGTCTACGTAACTTTGTAATTCAGGCAAACGAGGACGCGTTATGGTATCGATGACTAGCACCTTATCACCGGCTTTAAGGCCGGCTTGTGCGGCGGGAGACAAGGGTAAGACGCTCATGATTTGGATATGATGGTCGGGTATATTACTTACGTCTGACTTGTCCTCTAAATTCTGCGGCACACCGACTATAAAGCCAATACTAAAGAGCGCTACCGCGACCAGAACATTCATAATTACGCCAGCCGACAGGACCAAAGCTTTTTGCCAGGCTGGTTTCACGGTGAAACTATCCGGATCAGTCGCTCCGGGCGCGCCGCCGCTTTCGCCTTTTATCTTTACAAAACCGCCCAAGGGGATTATATTGAATGAGTAGAGGGTGCTGGCGGTGGAGTCGGAGGTGGAATCAGCTGAGCCTTTGCCCCAAACGATTCGCCAACGCTTGATACCAGCCGGGCTAGTAAGGCGTTGAATACCTACGAGGCGGGGGGGGAAACCAAAGCCAAACTCTTCGACTTTGATCCCACTTTTACGGGCGGTAATGAAATGGCCGTATTCGTGGGAGATGACGAGGATGCTGAGGACAGCGAGGAAGATGAGTAACGTTAGCATACTTTATCAAAAAAATAGTTTTTAATGTCGAAATCCGAATTCCTAATGCTAAATAAAATGTCCAATGACTCAACATCGAGTTTAACCTTGAACATTATGGTTTAGACATTTTATTCGACATTCGTCATTCGGATTTAGTCATTAATTAATCTTACTTTATGTCCTCACTCTACATTATTCTCGGCATCGTGGCAATACTCGTGATTTGGATTATTGCTGTCTACAATGCCTTGATTCGCAGTAAAAATCGGGTTGATGAAGCGTTTAGCGATATCGATGTCCAGCTCAAGCGGCGCTATGATTTGATTCCGAATTTGGTGGAAGCAGTGAAAGGTTACCTGACCCACGAACGCGAGACCTTGGTGAAGTTAACTGAAGCCCGTACTGCCGCCATGTCCTCACATGATAATCCGAACGCAAGCCTGGCTGATAGAGAAAAGGCTGAAAACATGCTAAGTGGTACGCTCAAAACGTTGTTCGCGGTGACGGAAAATTATCCGGATCTGAAAGCCAGCCAAAACTTTTTGCAGCTGCAAGATGAGATTTCCGATACTGAAAATAAGATCCAAGCTTCTCGCCGCTTTTATAACGGCAATGTGCGCGACTTCAATACCAAAATTCAGGTGTTTCCGACCAATTTGTTTGCCAGCATGATGCATTTTGTGAAATATGAATTTTTTCAGGCCGACGCGGGGGAAAGGCAGAATGTACAGGTGAAGTTTTAAATGATGTACGAAATACGAAAACTACGAAAGTTACGAAAAATTCTTTATGGAGGGCAAGCATACCTTAAAACGTGCTGATCTGCTTTATCCAGATCTGAGCTATAAAGTTACTGGCATTCTATTCGATGTGTTTCGTGAAATTGGTGGCGGACATGAGGAAAGATATTATCAAAAGGCAGTAGCGATTGGCTTAAAGTCAAAAAATATTAAATTCTCCGAACAGTACTACGTGCCTTTAAAATTCAATGATGAAATAGTTGGTAAATATTTTCTTGATTTTTTAATCGAAGATAAGATTATTTTAGAACTTAAACGGGGAAAATTTTTGACAGCCAGAGTTATTGATCAGACTAAAAAATATTTACAAACACTAGAATTGGAGTTAGCATTAATCGCTTGTTTTACCTACAACGGCGTATTTTCTAAAAGAATTATTAATCAACAGCAACAAAATAAATTACCTTAAATTTCGTACTTTTCGTAGCTTTCGTATTTCGTACATATGTACAACCAAATCGATTCTAACAAACGAAAATCGGTTATCCTGATGATGGTCTTTTTGGCCATTATTATTGGGCTTGGGTATGTCTATAGTTACGCCACGGGTGACACTACCTATGGCGGAGTGTGGCTGGCCATAATTATCTCATTTGGCATGACGGCGATCTCCTATTTCCAGGGCGATAAGATCGCTCTCTGGTCCAGCGGCGCAAAACCGCTGGCTAAAACTGATAATGCCTACTTATATAATCTAGTGGAAAACCTCTGCTTGACAGCGGGGATGCCGGTGCCAAAAATTTACCTCATGACTGATCCGGCCATCAATGCGTTTGCCACCGGGCGGAGTCCAGAGAAAGCATCGATCGCGGTTACCACCGGCGCGCTAGAGAAATTGGAGAATGAAGAATTGGAAGGGGTGTTGGCCCATGAATTATCGCATGTGCAGAATTATGATATTCGTTTCATGACTATCGTGGCGGTGCTGGTGGGATCTATCTCTATTTTGGCCAGAATATTTTGGCACTCCAATGCTTTTGGTGGCCGACGTTCTAACGATAATAAGGGGGGTGGAAATATTTTAATGATTGTCGGCATTGCGCTCGCCATATTATCTCCGCTGATCGCGGAATTAATCAAACTGGCAGTGGCTCGGAGGCGGGAATATTTGGCTGATGCATCGGGCGCTCTACTTACGCGCTATCCCGAGGGGCTGGCCCGGGCGCTTGAAAAAATCGGGCGGGAAAGCTTGCCTATGGCCAGGGCTTCCGAAGGGACGGCGCATCTTTTTTTGGCTAATCCGTTTGGCGCTTCAAAATTAAAATCTTTGTTTTCTACGCATCCACCGCTAGAGGAGCGGATTAAGAAGTTGCGGGAGATGGGAAATTAATTTCATTATATGGGCATGGAAATGCGAATGGGGCTTCACCTAGAACAAAAATTAAATACCGAAATGCGCCTAGAGATGAGACAGACAATGAAGTTGCAATTACTACAGACGATGCGTGATTTCACTAGCGATCTTAGTACTGCTTCAGAAAATGATACTGAAGCGGCGGTTGAGCAGGCTTATGATAAAGCGGTAGATTTGGTTGATAATCCAGATTTGTCTCCTTTTTTATCTGGTCCTGAATCTATGCGACCTTTACTTACTAGCATGATTAAAGAACAGCCAGGAGCAATCTTGTCGCGACAATTTGCCTTGGCAACGATAAATGAAATCAACGATCATCAACAACGTGGCGAATATCAGCTTCCGAGCGGGCTAACGACAAACGTAAAAAGCCATGATTTGCTAAGCGTCTATAGCAAAGAATCAACCGTAAAGTCGGAAATTCAGGTAATAGAATCGGAGGTAAGAAATAATCGCGATGCCGATCACACGGGAGCCTTGCAACGGCTGCGTGAACTACGCACCGCTATGGAAACTATGGAAGGGCTGCGCGGATTAATCGATAACTTAGCAACTTTTCTTGAAAAAGTTGTTATGGCACCAGGAAAAAATCAAGCACCCATACGCGATGCCTTGATCGACGTGCAATTTCTTAAAGCGGTGGGGGGCGCCGTCTCAGAAAGAGTTTTTAATCGGGCGACCAAAGGAATTATTGAATACACCAATCGAGCACAGCTGCGCGGCATCGTAGCCGGGAAACCACCCGCGCGTCGCAGTCGAGGTGAAAAAATCGGGGCGTCCGATGAAAAAGGTATCCCCGTTGGTCTAAAACACGCTGTTACCAATATGGTTGGTGAATTGACGCTCACCAGTTTAGGTGTGATTGATAAAAATTTATTTGTCTTGATGAAGGGTGATGTTCCAGTGCTAGACGATGACGTGGCCAAAAAAATCCAAGAAGATACTGGCTTAGCACCGGAAGATCTGTTAAACAAACATAACCTCAAAAGTTCTGGTTTCTATTATTTCCAGCGCTACCAAACCCTCGCTCGGCGCCCGAGCGCTAAAACCGATGAGGAGGTCCGATTGTTTATAACCAATTGTGTGCGGGCTGATCAGGAAAAGTTATTAGAGGCGCTTGGATTTGAGGACGAGTTGAAAACATTTGCCGATACGTGGGCAGATGGAGACAATAAAGCAGAGGATAAAGGCACCGATATACTTGAAATGCTGAATACTATGTTGACCAAGCCCGCGGCTGTAGAATTTATCAAGGAAAGAATTCGAACTCGCTACTATCCTCAACTCAAGAGCCTGCTGGCTCAGGGATAAATTTGTAGTTATGTTCTCCGAAAGTGGGGGTAATAAAATTACCCTCTTATTTTTTTATAGAAGTAAATCCAAGTGATCCAGAATGGTATAAAAACTATGATTGGTCCATACACGGCTGTTGAAGCGCCTTGGGCCACGGATAGAAACAGCCCCGTTAGCGCCAAGCTCGACCAAATAATTTTGAGAGTCAGTAGGGCGCGGTAACTTTCCACGGTGTCGTGGCGACGCAGGAGTGAAGTGGTACCGATGGCGAGGAAAGCGGCGGCGACCAGACGAGCGATGAAGGGTTCGCCCAGGTTAAAACTGAATTGCTGAGCCACCCATTGTGGAAATAATAATAGTGGCAGGCCAGCGAACAGATCGACGAAGAAGTGTACAATGAACCAGCGACGAAGATTGGTTGGTACCATATTTGAATAATTATCCTAAAATGTCTGAACGTATTCCACCGACTGAGATTTTTTCCGCGAGCGCGACAAAGGCCTCTACCATCTGGTACGCTTCGGCATCGCACCTTTGTTTTATGACTTGATATTCAGCATCATTTTTTTCTAAACCCACTGATTTTCCGATCGCCACATAAAATTTAATTTTTGGTTCAGTGCCGGAAGGTCGCACGACTATCCGGCGCAGGTTTTTGTCGTCAAAATAAAAAACCAACGTATTATCTGAAAAACCCTGGTATTCAGCAATAATGGCTCCTGTCTTCGGATGAATAATTTTTTTGGTTTGCTGATCTAGCACTGTTAGAACCGCTCTATTATTAATTTCCGACGGCAAATTATTTCTAAACTCCTCCATGATTCTGGCCATTTTCTCCATGCCGTCCATGCCGGGGAAAAACAAAGACTGCTGGAGCTCACGGAAATAACCATATTCTTTTTTAATCTGTTCAAGCCGCTGATAAAGCGTCACGCCGCGCTCTTTGAGCAGGGCAGCGTATTCGGCTAATAACAATCCTCCCATCGCGCCATCCTTTTCACGGGCATAATTGCCATAGATATAGCCATGGCTCTCTTCACCGCCGAATAAGAATGTTTTCCCGACCAAACGATTATCAATCGTGTCGGCAATATATTTTATACCGACCGGCACATCGCCGATCACCTCTAGCCCATGCGCCGCGGCAATAGCAGTAATAAGTTCGCTGGTCACGATCGTTTTGATCACCACGCCACGCGCCGGAAGCGTATTTAGTTCTTTCAGGCGACGGGTAATATAATCGATTAACAAGACTCCGATCTGGTTGCCGTTTAAAAAAATATACGAATTAGTCTGCATGGTCTCGCGACTGGCCACGCCGATACGATCAGCATCCGGATCAGCGGCCAGCACAATATCTGCTCCCGATTGTTTGGCCAAGGCGATCGCCTTATCGAGCACAATCGGAACTTCCGGATTTGGATAGCCACCGGTGACCGCAGAAAATTCCGGATCAAAGGGCATTTGTTCGGCGACTTCAGTAATATGCTCAAAACCCATCCGGCGCAGCACCGGTAAAAATGAAGTGCTGGCGCAGCCATGCAAAGGAGTAAAGACAATGCCCACGTCGCGGTAATTACCAAGCGATAAATCCCCGACTGCCTGATAGTAGGCTTCGTCAATTTCGCTTGATGCTATTTGAATCATGTCTTTGGATAGCCCTGCGGTAAAAGATAACGAATTGATGGTGTGGGCTGCTTCTGCCTTAGCAATCACCTGGCTGTCATGTGGCGGTACCAACTGCCCCCCATTGGCCCAATAGAGTTTAATCCCGTTATCAGAGGGCGGATTGTGACTGGCGCTGATCATGGCGCCACCGAGCGCGCCGAGATGCCGAATAGTAAAAGAAATTTGCGGAGTTGACCGTACCCCTTCAAAAAAATGGACCTTACAGCCGTTGGCCGTAAAGACACCGGCCGCTCGCTCGGCAAATTCGCGAGAATGGTGGCGCACGTCATAGGTTATGACTACTCCTCGCTCCTGGAGCGCATTGTCGCTATAGACTTCCTTAAGATACTGCACATATCCTTCGACTGCTTGGGCAATCGTACGATTATTTATACGATTGGTACCGATGCCCATTTTGCCTCTAATTCCGCCAGTACCGAAAGGTATTGTTTTGTAAAAGGCGTCATTCAACTCATTTATTTCTTGCGAAATTAGCAATTTTTGCAGTGAGTCGTGAAACTCGCTATACTCGGCATCATCGAGCCAAGTAGTGATATTATTGGCTGCGCCCGGTACCAGTCCGACAGTTTTTAGTTGATCAATTTGTGTCTGTAGCTCAAGTGAAATCATAGGGGTAGATGATTTAGAAGATTTTTGACTTAGAGATGGAAAAAGTATATACTAATTGGTAGTAAACAGTAAATAGTAAATAGACAATAGGTATGTTTTACCGCTCTATTTACTGCTTACTATTTACTGTTGTCTAACCTAACACCATGAACCTACTCGACCGTTTTTCCACCCACCTAAAAGAAACCTTAGCCCGCAGTATCCGCGTAGCTATCGAGACCCAGTCCGTGGCTGTGGAACCAATCCACCTGTTTTTTGCGTTGGCCGGACAAAAAGGTTCGGTGGGAGCCGAAATTATCAGTCGTTTCAAATTAAATCCAAAGACACTGGAGCAGGCCTTGCTGACGGTGAGTGTCCATCGAGAATCGCGCCGGGGAAATGTAAAAACGAAAGAACTCCCCCCCTTATCGGAAGCGTCCAAAGTGGCGCTGGAAAAAGCCATGTTGATGGCCGAGGCCAATCAACATACTTATATTGGCACCGAGCATTTGTTGTCTGGCTTGATTGAGCTGAATGATCGGGGATTATTTGAGCTGTTGAGCGTGAACGGCGTCAAACCGGCTGAGGTGGAAAAACAATTAAGTACGGTACTCTCGAACGCCACTCAATTCCCCCGCCTCACCGAGGTAGCCGATGTGGTTGAGCATATTCAAGATCAATTACCCGATAGCTTGCCTCCGCTCGAAGGAGCGGCGCCGCACAATCATAGTCACCAGCCCAAAGGCCGGGGCAAAGATAGTGCTTTGGATTTTTTTGCCATGAATTTGACGAAGCCGGATCTGCAAACCAATATTGATCCGGTGATCGGGCGGGAATCTGAGATCATGCGAGTCATACAAATATTATCCCGACGGACCAAAAATAATCCGGTACTGTTGGGCGAGCCGGGAGTTGGTAAAACAGCGATTGTCGAGGGCTTGGCCAAAAAAATCTTAGCCGGTGAGGTACCCGATAGCTTGCTCAACAAAAAAATTTACTCACTAGACATGGGGCTCTTGATCGCCGGTACGATTTATCGGGGCGAATTTGAAGCGCGTTTGCGACAAGTGATGGAGGAAGTGAGCGCGAACCCGAATATTATTTTATTTATCGATGAAATTCATAATATTGTCGGCGCCGGATCCAACCAAGGTACTATGGACGCGGGCAATATTCTGAAGCCGGCTTTGTCGCGGGGCAATATTCGCTGTATTGGGGCGACGACGCCAGCTGAGTTTAAAAAATATATTGAGAGCGACGCTGCCTTGGAGCGACGCTTCCAGCCAGTGACGGTGGCCGAGCCGAGTCTGGCGGATACGGTCGGAATTTTAAAGGGCATTAAAGGTAATTATGAATCGTACCATGGTTTAACTATTACCAACGAAGCGATTGAGACAGCCGTGAAATTGGCCGATCGCTATATCAGTAATAAATTTTTACCGGACAAAGCGATTGACTTGATCGATGAAACGTCCGCGGCCAAGCGACTGACGATTAAATCTTCGACCTGGCAAACGAAGCTAGCCCGCCTGCAGCAAAAATTGGAAAAAACTATTTTGGCGAAGGAAGAAGCGGCCAGTATGGATAAGTTTGCCGAGGCCGTGCGTCAAAAAGCCCTGGAAGATGCCTTGCGCGCTGAAATAAAACAAACTCAGGAAAAAATTAAACAAATGTCGAAAACTAAGGACGGCAAAAACGTACCACCGGTTGGTATTGTCACGGCCGCCGATGTGCTGGAGCAAGTGGCGCGTATTATTCATACCTCCCCTGCTGAGCTACGCCGACAAAATAATCAGGATTGGCATGTGCTCGAGACTCAGCTCAGTGAGCGGATTGTGGGCCAGAGCGAGGTTATTCGTTCGCTTAGTCAACATATCTATCAGGCCCAGCTCGGATTGTCACATCCCGAGCGACCGCTGTTTTCAGCTTTGTTTGTGGGTGAAAGTGGAGTGGGTAAAACTGAGCTGGCCAAACAATTAGCCAACGCCCTCTACCCCGGTCGGGATGCCTTGATCAAACTCGATATGAGTGAATTTAATGAGAGTTTTGGCGTGTCCAAGCTGCTGGGTTCACCGGCTGGATATGTGGGCTACAAAGAGAGTAATCGTTTTACTGATAAGATCAAATTCAATCCACATTGCGTGATTTTATTTGATGAAATTGACAAGGCCCACAAAGAAGTAACCAAACTCTTGCTGCAGATGTTGGAAAATGGCGAGATTACCGACGCGACGGGCAAGAAAATTTCCTTAAAACATGCTATACTTATTTTGACCACTTCGTTTGGCACAGAGGAAGCCAAAAAGGGGTCAGTTGGCTTCGGGGGAACCGCCCTTCCCGACAGCAAAGAGCGGCAGGCTCGTTTACTCGAGCGGCTCAAAGAATACTTCTCGGTGGAATTGCTCAACCGATTGGACGAAACCCTGATGTTTAATCCCCTCTCCATGGCGGATTTGCTGCGCATCGCTGATTTGGAGATAAAACAGCTGAACGAGCGTTTGCATCCGTATCACACCGAACTTAAGGCTGAAAAAGTTCTGCTCGAGCAACTGTTGGCCGAATTACCCAAAAATTCTCAGGGAGCTCGTGATGTGCGCCGCACGGTGCGCAGCACGGTCGAGCGTTTAATATCCGAAGTATTGAGTCAAAAGAAAGTCAAACCAGAATACCAATTGAAACGAGAAAAAGAAACCTGGTTAATCAAGTAATATGGCTGCGGCAGCCCCTGTTTTTACCTCAGTATGAACTCCACTACCCCCCCACAGCTTTCCAATGATGAGCAACAACAACGAGCCAGCCAGTTAAGCAGCGAGCAACAACAGGATAATACTCGGGAAAAAATCTCATATGACCAAGTTAACGAACGAAACGATAGGCTTAACGATTTAACCAGTCCTGCGGGTACGGCTCTTTCTATTTTAAATTTTCGAAAAATTAGGGCAGTTGATAAGGAGATAAAAGCGAAGCAAAAAGAAGTTAAAAAAGCGACAGATGTTAGGGATAAATTAACCAGAAAATTATTTTTAAAAAAAATTCGTATTTTTTTTGAAGCACTTAGCGGAATTGGTATTGTAGCGGCTATTGCTGAGCTCACCTCTATGGTAGTCCAGTCAGAAGAAATTAATAATGCAGTTAACAAAGAATTAAAACTTATCGGGGAAAGAAACAAACTAAATGTTAAAAAATATAATTTGGAAAATCTTTTTAAACGGTACGGTGATTATTAGTGGTTAAAAATTAATCGCTATATTTTCAAATAAATCTGTTTAAATCCGTCTTACCATCTGTCTAAATCTGTGTACCTATGTCAGCCCTTAAAAAAATAATGTTACTGTTTCTGATTTTAGCCGTAGCGGGGCTGTTGGCATTTGGTATTTATTATCTATTTTTTGTTAAAGGCAAATTGCCACTCGGTGGCCAACCTGGACCTGACGGGAGTACCACCGGCCAACAATTGCCGAGCGCCCAACCTCGCGTCACGACGCCAGGTCAAGAGACGCCCATCAATCCGGCGACTGGCCTGCCAACTGCCGGAACTGTCCCGACTGCTTCACCGAGTTTTTATCAACCAACTCCGGTCACCCAGGTGCTGAATGTGATAACTAAAGCCCCGTCTTTAGATGATAGCAGTAACTTACGCTATGAAAATGCCGGAGACGGCCGATTTTATAAGCTGGGTCCCGATGGTACGGTGAAGCTCCTTAGCGACAAGCAATTCTATGATGTAGAAAAAGTGACTTGGGCCAAAACAGCCGACAAGGCCGTGCTCGAATATCCCGACGGCTCAAAAATTGTCTATAACTTTGAGCAAAAAACCCAGGTGACTCTGCCCAAACACTGGGAAGATTTTTCTTTTTCTCCGGACAGTAGTGAGATAGCGGCCAAGAGTTTGGGTTTATCTCCAGAGAACCGCTGGCTCGTAACTACCAATGATGACGGTACCAATACGGTCCCGATCGAACCACTGGGGGAAAATGCTGACAAAGTAATCGTGGATTGGTCGCCTAGCCGCCAAACCGTAGCTATGTCACAAACTGGCCAACCGCTCGGAGCGGATCGGCGCGAGGTTTTGCTGATCGGGCTGCATGGCGAAAATTTCAAATCCATGATTGTGGAGGGTTTGGACTTTCAACCCAAATGGTCTCCGACGGGTAAACAGTTGCTGTATAGCGTAGACAGCGCGCGCAGCGATTTTAAACCCGAATTGTGGATTGCGAGCGCGTACGGGGACGAAATTGGCAGTAATAGGCGTACTCTGAAATTGAATACCTGGGCTGATAAATGCAGCTTTGGTGACGATACTACGCTGTTTTGCGCGGTACCACGCGACCTGCCGCAAGGGGCAGGCATGACTCCGGAAGCGGCGCGGGGCAGTTATGACGACTTGTATAAAATTGATTTAAAAACCGGACTCAAGACTCCGATTCCGCTGGGTGACACGAGCTACCACATCACTGATATTGCTTACGATAAAAATAAAAATCGGGTTTTGTTTACTGATCCCGGACAAAAGGGAGTGTTTGAGGCGAAGCTTTAAGCACGGATTACACTGATTACACGGATTGTACGTTTGGTTTTCCTCCCTTTTTAAGGGGAGGCGAGGTGGGGTCGTTGGTTGTAGAGACAATTACCTCCCCGCGCCCCTCCTTGAAAAGAGGGGAAAGCCAACCCACCCCTACCCCGCCCAAGCGGGGACTGCCCAACGGGACTATCTATTTCGTACATAATTATTATGAAACATCATAAAAGAATCATTTGGCTACTTATCCCTCTAATCGCAGGGGTGGCGGTACTTTTGGTCGGACAAATCAAGCGGGCCAAGGATATTACCATCACGCCGTCCGCTACTCCACTAATTAGCGCCGGGTCTTTTTCTATCCCTAGCGATGCCGAGGAGCCAATCTTGGGGAATCCAGGGGCGCCCCTGACGATCGTGGAATTTGCTGATTTGGGCTGCTCGGATTGCGCTAAAACACACGCTATTCTCAGCGCTTTTGTGTTGGCGCACCCAGAAGAAGCCCGTCTTATTTTCAAAGATGCCCCGGAACAAAAATTATTTTTAAAACCAAATAACCTGGCTCATCAAGCAGCTTACTGCGCCGGGAAACAAGGACGTTTTTGGCAGTTTGTAGACGCGGCCTTTGCCAGCAAAAAAAGCTACCTTGATGAAGCGGCGGTAAAACAACTGGGGATTAATTTAAAATTGCCTTTGGCCAGCTGGTGGAGTTGCACGACTAACAGCGAAACTAGTCAAAAAATTACAGCGACACTTGGGGTAGCGCAACAATTACAGGCGACTGATCTGCCAACGGTGTTTATCAATAATCGACGGCTAAATTTGCAGGCTGATGTAGATTTGAATCAGTTGCTGAATTCATTCATTGCCCCTTAGCTATGATTTTAACCCGGCGTTTTAAAATTGCCCTTTCGTTTATTCTGGCCGTGATCTTGAGTCCAGCGTTATTGTTTTTACACCCTCAGGCAGCCTTGGCTTCTTATTGCTTGTCTGCCTATCGACAAAAAACTGAAGCAGTGTGTACCTACGCTCTGTTCGATTATAAATGCGAAGACGAATCTCTGGATCCGGAAAAACAATTTATCAAGGCTTATGACACACGCTTTATCTGCGAGGAACAACAAAAAACTTTTCTATCGGCGGGATTTTGTTTATATGGCGAGGAATGTTTGGCGGGCTTTATTGAATCTGAAAAATGTATTGGTAAACAACGCTTTCCCACCCTTAAAGACTGCTTAAGCAGAACCGCTGAAATGGGCGCGGCAGAAAAGAGTTATACTGATATTGTTAAGGATCTAAAACCGCCTAAATTAAGCATTAAAATCCCCACGGTAGAATTCAGTGACGTGCAACGCACTCTCGACGCGGATGGCAATATTTCCGTGCCGTGGATTGGCGAATATCTGGCGGGTATTTATAAATATGCTTTGGCTGTGGCCAGCATCGTGGCGGTACTGATGATCATTCGCCAAGGTATCACTATCGTGCTATCCGGTGGCGGGGAGGCTAAAAAAGAAGCGTATAAAAAGGTTGGCCAAATTCTAGTTGGTCTGGCTTTGATGTGGGGGTCGTACACCATCATGTATACCATCAATCCTGATTTGGTTAATTTTAAAATTCTAAAAATTAAATTTATTCAGGAAAAACCGATTGTTGTCGATGCGGCGGATGAACCGGCGACCGATGGATCAGCTTCCCCCACCGCCGGGGCTAATAATATTCCCTATTTTGCGCAGTGGGAAGGCCCCTGGGCCAAAATGAAACCGGGTGATAATGGCTGGCCATTGGCTGCAGGCCAAGAGGGCAGGACTGACTGCTCTACAGTCCAACAGCGTGGTTGTGGACCAACTAGCCTCGCGATGGTACTCAAATTCTATGGGGAAAATGTTACACCGCTTGATACGGCCAAATGGGGACTCGGCTGTACAGGAGCTTGGCAACCAAGTACCATTAAAAAGGCATGGAAATGGCCGAATTTAAGCGCCCGAGTAGTTAAAAAAACTGAAATTATAGGACTGTTAAAACAAGGTAAGCCCATTGTTTTTAATTGCGCCCCGTGCAACGGGCTAAATAAAGATGGTCTACCTGGTAAAACCTACAAAGGTCATTACATGGTTTTGACCGGTTTTGTTTCCGACTCAGCGATTGGGGTAAATGATCCGGGCGCCAACCCTAGCAAACGAATCATGACTATGACTCCTGACCAAGTACTCAGTTCGTTCAATACAGCGGTGTACGTCGATAAAAAATGAGCATGAAGAATCATAATAGTATTGTTTTCACTTGCTCCAACTGCGGCGCCCAATTCACTAAATGGATTGGGCGTTGTTTAGAATGTGGGAAGTGGGGAACCGTTGAGAAATCCGAAGCACGAAATCCGAAATCCGAAACTGTGAACGAGGCGGTACCGGCGAAATTGGTGACGTTGGCGGAGATCGGGGAAGAACATTTGGTGCGATTGCAGTTGCCGTTGGCGGAAATTAATCGGGTATTCGGAGGAGGCTTGGTGCCGGGGAGTTTGACACTGCTCGGAGGCGAACCGGGAATTGGTAAATCTACTTTGGCTCTGCAATTGGCGACGGCGCTGCCTGGGACTTTGTATTTTTCGGGGGAAGAATCGGTGGCGCAAATAAAACTCCGAGCCGATCGACTGGGTCTGACGGCTACACAATTACGTTTGGCCGCCGAGACCAATGTGGAGGCGATTATTGGCGCGATAAAAACGACCAAACCGGTGGTAGCGATTATTGATTCGATTCAAACGATTACATCAGAAGAGGCCGAGGGCGAGGCGGGTAGTGTCACCCAGGTGCGTGCTACCGCTAGTAAACTGCTAGAATTGGCCAAGCAGCAGGGGGTGGCGATACTACTGATCGGGCATGTGACGAAAGAAGGGGTGGTAGCGGGGCCAAAGACCTTGGAACATTTGGTGGACACGGTACTGTATATCGAAGGCGAACGGCGCGGTCATTATCGGCTCCTCAGGGCGGTAAAAAACCGGTTTGGCGCTACGGATGAAGTGGCAATTTTGGAGATGACGGCTACGGGATTACGGGAAGTCGTGAATCCGTCGGCGGCCTTACTCGCCGAGCGTGGTGAACAGGTGGCGGGTAGCATGCTGACGTGTCTGATGGAAGGAACGCGACCACTATTGGTAGAAATTCAGGCGCTGGTCAGTAAAACTGCCTTTGGGTATCCGGTGCGCAAAGCTAGCGGCTTTGATTTGAACCGGTTGCATGTGTTGATCGCGGTCTTGCAAAAAAGAGCGGGCCTGCATTTGGAACAGTACGATGTCCACGTGAATGTGGTCGGCGGGATTGATGCCAATGAACCGGCGGCTGATCTCGGTGTCGCGCTGGCGCTGGCGAGCGCATATAAAGACAAGGCGGCCGGGGCGGATTTGGTGGCGATTGGTGAGGTTGGTCTGGGTGGAGAAATTCGTACTGTCTCGCAACTCGATAAACGCTTGAAAGAGTGCGCTCAGCTTGGGTTAAAACGAGTTATTACGCATCTCGGCTCTTCAACAAAATCACCGAGCCAAAAACTCAAAGTGATTGATATTAAAAATATTCAAGAATTGATTAGTCACACGTAGAAGTAAACAGTAAATAGTAAACAGACAATAGAGACTTACTTATTGACTATTTACTGTTTTCTATTTACTAATCACTCTAAAACCATAAAAACACTTTTCTACTATGGTATTTTCTCGTCAAAATAAATTCTTCTTTATCTTAGCGGCTTTTTCTTTCGGCCTCGGAGCTTTAACGACACTTTACCTTCAGAATGTTAAGAGTAAATCTCTGCCCTATCGTAAAACCATTGCCGAACTGCGTGGCAACACCAGTACGGAAAGTAAATACTCCTTAATTAAGCCTTTGCTGGCCTGTGAAACTACGTTCCAATCAACAAGATCGCAATTCTCCAGAATCTTAAAACCGCGACTTGCCGAACTTATCGAGCAAGCAAAACAAGACGGTCAAGCAGCCCAAATTTCCATATATTTTGACACTCGGGATGGACGCTGGTTCAGTATTAACGCGGAGGAAAAATACTTTCCAGCCAGCCTGCTTAAAGTGCCAATCATGATGGCTTTTTTTAAATTGTCCGAATCACAGCCGGATATATTAGAGAAGGAGGTGGCTTTTTCCGCCACCGAAGATAGCTACGAGCAACAATATTTTCCACCCACGCATTCCCTGAAGATTGGCGAGTCTCATACCATTGAAAAATTAATCGAGCGTATGATCCGTTTTTCTGATAATGATGCTTTGAATGTGTTGCTTGAGAATCTGCCAGCTTTAACTCCTTTAGAAAAAATATTCATTGATCTTGGTTTGCCATTTCCAAATACTAATCAAAATAAAAAAGTAGATTTTATGGAGGTGAAATCTTATGCCTACTTATTTAGGGTGTTATACAATGCTTCTTACCTCTCCGATCATCTGTCCGAAAGAGCGATGGCACTACTGGCTAATACCGATTTTAAACATGGCATCACTACCCTGTTACCCAGTAATTTAATAGTAGCTCATAAGTTTGGAGAGCACACACTTGCGAATTCGGAACAGAATGAGACTGTTCAAGAGCTGCATGATTGCGGCATTGTGTATTATCCTCAACAACCATACCTGCTGTGCATAATGACAAAGGGCGGGAATCCCGACATCCTGGCTAGTCAGATCCAGAGGATTTCCAAGACTGTCTATGACTTCATGAAAACTGAATTACAACCAGAGTAACCTCATGAAACATGAGATTACTCCAAATGCACCACCTTGCCCCACTCGGCAAGTTTTTTTACCAACAATGGATACCGCGACAACAACGGCGCGACTCGCTCGGCAACTGTCCGAGCGGTTTTTATTAAACTGGTATCGCGGAGGGTAGCTAGACGCAACTCGCGTAGTCCGCTTTGCTCGGTGCCATAGACCTCACCCGGGCCACGAATCTCTAGATCTTTTTCGGCTAATTTAAAACCGTTTTCGGTATGGGCAAAAAAACTTAACCGTTCGTTGATTTTGGCTCCTGTCTGCCCAGTGAATAATAAACAATACGATTGGTGAATACTTCGGCCGACCCGGCCGCGAAATTGATGGAGTTGAGCGAGCCCAAAATTCTCGGCACCCTCGATCATCATGACGCTGGCGTTTGGAATATCTACCCCTACTTCTACAACTGAGGTAGATACCAGGATATCGATATGGTTATTTTTTCCGCCCAAGGCGGATCCGCCTTGGGCGGAAAAATCAGACATGATTTGCTCTTTTTCTTTGGACTTCAGCTTACCATGGAGATACCCGACACGAAGATCGGGAAATATTTCTTTTGATAATTTAGCGTACTCTTGCAACACTGATTTTTTGTCTTGAGTCTGAGAGCGTCCAGCGGCCCCCAACATCCCCCATGAGCCCCCCTCAAGGGGGGATTTGTCGATTCCCCCCTTGAGGGGGGCGCGGGGGATGTTCACGGCTGACTCTTTGCTCTTGGTTCCTTGTTCCTTAATATCGATCAACGGACAGACTACAAACACCTGTCTCCCCTCTCTGACCTGCTCACGAATAAATTGATAGGCTTGATCACGCCAGGCAGGTTCTACTAAGCGAGTGATAATCTTTTTGCGGTTCGGCGGGAGTTCCGGAATCATGGAGAGATCCAAATCACCGTATAAAAAAAGTCCGAGCGAGCGTGGAATCGGAGTGGCTGTCATACTTAAAAAATGCACGCTGGCGCCTTTATTTTTTAAGAGCTGTCTTTGGGCCACGCCAAAGCGGTGCTGTTCGTCCACTACTACCAGGCCTAATTTGGCAAAATCAACCCCTTCGGACAGCAGGGCGTGGGTGCCGATGATGATCTTGATTTCACCGCTTTTAATTCTAGTAACTAGTTCTTGTTTTTGCTTTTTGGCGGATTGAATTGAGATTGGAAACTGGAAATTAGAAATTAGAAACTGGGAGTGAGTGAGTAGCGCTATGGTGATTTTGTTTCCGAGTAAATTTACTAAAGAATGATAATGTTGGGTGGCCAAAATTTCGGTGGGCGCCATCAGCACCGCCTGATAATCATTCAGCGTCGCATTATACAGCGCGAGAGCGGCCACGACTGTTTTGCCTGACCCGACATCTCCGGACAGCAAACGATTCATGGGCCGGGTTTTGGCAATATCTTTTAGAATTTCCCAGGCGGCAATTTTTTGCGTCGGGGTCAGGACAAACGGTAATTCTCCGACCAAGGATTTGATAGCTGCTTCTTGAAAAACTAAGCTGGGCGCGCGAAGTTCACCTTGCTCCGACCGACTCCTCTCGGCTTGGAGTTGCAATAAGAAGAGCTCGTCAAATTTTAAGCGGCGGGTACTGGCGGCGAGTTCCTTTTCATCAGTGGGGAAATGAATGCCGCGCAATGCCGCCCCGAGCGTGCTGAGCTGTTCGCTGTGGCGGACTGCTTCGGGAAGCCAATCGACGATACCACTCGTGAGTGGCAACACCTCTTGCAGCAAAAACCGCAGCTGTTTCTGGGTCAGGCGATCGGTTGCTGGGTAGATGGGAACGAGTCGGGCAGTATTAGTGGGCATGACGCCTCGGCGAATTTTTTCATATTGCGGGCTGGCTATGGTCACCCCCAACATGTCCCGCTTTACCGTGCCGGAGAGATATATTTCATCTCCCGGATGCAGATTTTTGATTAAAAAAGACTGATTAAACCAGACGATCCGTAGTGTGCCGGTAGCATCAGTTATCAAGGCTTCGGTCAGGGTAGTACGGCCGCGAAAGCTTTTTTTATTAGCTATCAACTCTATGTGGCCTTGTATAGTGACAGAGGTTCCCTCGACCAGTTGACTAATAGGTACTATAGAGCGGAAATCTTCATAGCGAAAAGGAAAGTACCATAACAAATCTCGGACGGTCG